>JBMTAX010000309.1:0-4522 GCA_049429145.1 Myxococcota bacterium | reverse complement strand
CCGCCGGTACCGCACTCACTTGCTCGACGGTCATATCGAGGACGATGAGCGCCCTGTCTGACGAGCTTTTCATCGGATCTGCGCTCCGGTTTCGGGAAGAGCCGACGAGGCTCACACGTTGGACAAGGTTGTGGGCGGCGACGCGGAAGTCGTCAACGCCCCCCTCTCCCTCGACCCCCGCGAGGGAGGGGGCCATGTGGCACGCAACGCGCGCACTGAGACATGCGACGACCTGCGCGAAAATGGCAGCGAGCGCGAAACCGACGAGGCCCCGCCGTCGTCTCAGTGGTGTGGATGGCAGCAGCCTTGCTTCCCCGGCGTGGGAGACCTTTCTTGGGGAATGGGCATGGGTCCCCGCCAGGAGCGGATCGTGATGAAACCTACAGACGAGCACCTATACTCTTCTCACCCCCTCCGTGCCCGACGACGGCCCGGGCCCCCGGGCTCCGAGGTACGGCCGCAAGGCGAGCAGGACCTCGAGATGGCCCAGCGCGTGCTTGAACTCGTCGAAGAGGGTGTGCTGGCGCGAGGCGAAGAGCCCGCACCCCTGCCGGTGGCCTGCGATGCGACCGGGCGACCGCTGCGTCGTTTGACTGCTGACGACGAGCGCGAACTGGCCTACCGCATCCAGACCTACGGTGACCTCGAAGCGCGCAACGCCTTGGTGCTCGCGAACCTCGGGCTTGTGCACCTCGTGTCCAACCAAATGCGGAGACCCAACATCCGCTACGACGACCTTGTCCAAGAAGGCACCTTGGGATTGTTGCGGGCCACAGAGACGTTTGAGCCAGATCGTGGCGTGCGGTTCTCGACGTACTGTGTGTACTGGATCCGCGCGAAGATCCAGCGATACCTGCAGCGCCTCGATCGCGACGACGTCCCCTCCATCGCTGGCGCTGCGATGGAGGAACCTCAGGCGGGGCGACGGCGGCGTCCTCGTGCCCGCGCGCTGAGCCTCGAGATGCCCGTCGACGATGAGGAAGATCGCACCTTGGGCGAGGTCCTCTCTGGCGACGATGAAGGCCCAGAACTGAAGACCTTGCGGCGTGAACGGGAACTGGCGGTAGACCGAGTGCTCGCCGACATCGCCGCAGAGCTCGACGACCCGCGGCTCCCTCTCATCATCGAACGGCGGCTGCTCGCCGAGGAGCCGGAGACCCTCGCGGTCCTGGGGGAGAAACTCAGGCTGTCGCGAGAAGGTGCCCGCCTTTTGGAGTCCAAAGTGCTTCGGCTCGCCAAAGAGCGACTCGCAGCGCTCTCCGAACAGCAGACCTGAGCACCATGAGCCGTTGAGCAAAGCTCCGTCCCCCGAGGGACACGTGATGCCGATGTAGCGACGCGAATGCACGACAAGTGGATGGCCCCCGTGTCGTGGCGTTACGGCGCGGGCGGAACCGAAGCGCGCGGGCTAAAGGGACCGAAAAAACCGGAACGCCTCATCGGCGAAGGTGACGGTCGCCTTGGTTGCTGTAGGATGCGGAGCGGTCCGGGATTTGACCCAGCGGCGTTCTTCGCTGCAACCTCGGGCTACGCAGTGGTGCAGGCGCCGATATGTCCGATTCGAACGTCGATGTTGCAGCTCTCGAGATGGCTTTCGCGAAGGACCCCACGTCCGACGCGTTCCTTGCTTTGTCCTCCGCATACCTTGACCAAGGCCGCTTCATGGAGGCCATGGTCGTCTGCAAGAAGGGCATCAAGAGCCGGCCTGATAACGTCGACGGGCGCCTCTTGCTGGCGCGGGTGTACGCGGGCCAGGGCAAAGTGCCGAAGGCCATTGAAGAGGTAAATGCTCTCCTCGAGATCTCACCGAGCTGCGCCGCCGGCCACTTGCTCCTCGGGCAGCTGCATGAGCGCTCGGGTCGTTTCGAAGAGGCGGTCACAGCGTTTAAGACGGTGCTCGAGCACGATCCGAAGAACCAAGATGCGGTCCTGGCACTGAAGGCCAAGGGCATTGAAGTCGCGCCCCCACCTCCGCCTGCACCTGCAACACCTCCTGCCCCTGCTGCCATTCCGATGGGAGCTGCGACGTCGGTTGTCCCGCCAGCGATGGCAGCGACCGGCTTTGTACCGGCACAGGGGAGGGCACCGGTCGCGCCTCCAACGATCCCCCCCGCTGCGCCGATACGACCGAGCGTTGCCCCTGCGTCGATGTCAATGGCGACGGCACAGAGCGCGTACACCTCACCCATCATGGGAGGCTACGACCCGCTCGCGATGCACGCTGCGCGCAAGAAAGGCCTGGGCCCTGGGTTCACCGTGGGTCTCGGCGGCGTTCTTGTGGTGGTTTTGGCGCTGATCATCCTCGGTCTGCGGAGCTACAAAGAGCGCGCTGAGTCTATTGCTGAGCTCGTCAAAGAGGCCGCGAAGGAGTCGGCGGGGGGCAACACTGCGGGGACGCTGAAAGCGGTCGAGAAACTCCAAGAGGCCCTCAAGCTCGATGATGAACAAGAGACCGTCGTCGCGAACCTGGCGTACCTCCACGCGGTGTTGACCGTCGACCGAGGCATGCGCGACCGCGAAGAGCCCGCCAAGCAATACTTGGCATTGGCGCAGAAAGTGGCGCCGGAGCATCCCTACACGATTGCGGCGCGACTCATGCGAGCCCTCTACCAAGGGGCGGATGACGAGGCGAATGCAGCCTTTGCCCTTATCGAGGCCGACCTCAATGGCGGCCAGCCCAAACCGGTGCTCAACGTCGCGCGCGGCATGTACCTGCGACAGAAGGGTCGCTTGCAGGAGCTTGCACCCGTGCTTGAGAACCTGCGCAACACCGCGACCGAACCGAACCACCTGGCGTGGTTGTCGTTTGCGTATCGCGCGGTAGGGGACCGGATGCGTGCGCGGCTCGCAGCGGATCAAGCGGTGAAGCTGAAGGGCGACAACGATCCCGCCAGATCGCAACGGGCGCTTCTCATTATGAGCGAGCGGGACATCGGTAACATCCCCATCGCCCTCGATGACCTCACCACTTTGCAAGATCTTGGCAAGAACAGCGTCGGCGAACGCCAGTGGGGTTACCTAAACCTCGCGCGAGGGGAGCTGAGCCGCTTCAACCAACGGGAGCAAGAGTACCAACGGGACATCGCCGCGGCCCGCAGTACCCTTGGCACCAAAGATCCTGAGCTCCTTTATTTTGAAGCGCGAGCGCTGATCGAGGAGAAGAAGCTGGCGGACGCCGTCGCCAAGCTCCAAGAGGCCGTCCGTATCGACCGCCACCGACTGCTGCCGTGGGTAACACTGGTGCAGACTGCCGTTGACGCCGACCAGATGAGCGTTGCTGAACAGGCGCTGTCCGAAGCGAAGCAGCTGTTCCCCGACCATGTCGATGTGGTGGTGGTGGAGGTCTACCTCCTCGCGAAGCGGAAAGACTTCGCCGGCGCCAAGAGCATGCTCGGTGCTCGTCTCGCGAAGCAGGAAGATGCGGAGCTGCGAGCAGAGCTGGGCCGGGTGCTCCTCGCGAGTGGAGAGATGACCGCGGCTGTCGAGGAGCTGCGTAAGGCGGCGGAAGGCGCCGATAAGACCAAGCCACCGCTGGTGAAGGCGGCGATCTACACGCTCCTTGGGCGAGCCTTGGCCAACAGCAATGACGACGACAATGCGGTGGAGGCGTACTCGGCGGCGATCGGTTCCAACGCAGCCTACGCCGACGCCTACTATTACTTAGGCGGTAGCCTGCAGCGTCAGTCTCGCAACGGCCCCGCGCGGGAAGCGTACGAAAAGTATCTGAAGCTCGACCCAAGCGGGAGCAAAGCCGACGTCGCCAAAGAGCGCGTCGCCAATCTGCGCTGATGTTCTCCGCTCGAGCCCTGTGGGTGCCAGGACTTGCGTCGCTGCTTTTGTGTGCGACGGGCCTCTCTCAAAGCGCGCCTGCGCCCACGTCGCTCGCCCGTGTCGAGGGGCTGCTCCGGCAGGTTCAACAAGCGTTGCAGGACGGCGCGCTCGCTCGCGCGACAACGAGTGCCGAAGACTTGTTGATCGCCTTGCGGGAAGAGGCGCCCCTGCGCGTAAGGCGCGCGCTGCTCGTGGCACGTCCTCCTACGGGCCTCGGTGTGTATGAGGTACTCCCGGGGGACGTGGTGCGGGGGCGCGAGGCGTACTTGTACGTCGAGGTGGAGGGATTCCATCGTCGACCAAGGGCAGACGGGTCGAGCGAGGTCTCTCTCACGGTCACAGGTGACTTCTTCCTCGACGATGGCTCCCCGCTCGGTAGTCGCGCGCTCGGCACACACACCTATGTGACGCATACACCCCACGCGCTGACCTTCTTCAGCCCCCAGCTACAACTCTCCGAGCGTGCACCGGCGGGTGTGTACCGGGTCGATGTCCGCGTGCGTGACGATGTGTCGGGGAAGACGACGAGCGCACGAGTTCGCCTGCTCCTGCCGTGAATCGCGCCTGACCGCGAAGGCCGATCTGCGATCGGTCCTCGCGGCACGGGGCCGTCGGCGAAGGGGAGCTACCTGGGTGAGGCAAAGTCGACATTCGTCGACTTGCGCACCCGGCTCGTTCTGCCGGGGGGGGG
>JBMTAX010000308.1:0-4533 GCA_049429145.1 Myxococcota bacterium | reverse complement strand
TCGAGCTGCGCCTCGCGGTCTAACTCGCAGACGTCCGCACCGGTGAGGTGCCGCTGGTAGAAGAGGCCCGCGTGCGTCAGGAAGAGTCGGTGGCGCTGCGCGAGGAAGTGCTCGAGAAGTTGCCGACCGTCGACGAGGTGCAAGCCCGGCTTGGTACCTCGGGGGCGCCGGGTGGCGTGCCTCTGGCGCAGCAGATCGGGCTGCGGGTAAAGCGTGTCGTCATCGATCCAGGGCACGGCGGGAAAGATACCGGTGCGGTGGGCAAGAAGGGCACCCGCGAGAAAGACGTGGCGCTGCAAATCGCGAAGCAGGTCCGCGCCAAACTGAGAGAGCGTCTGCCTGACATCGAGGTGCTGATGACGCGAGAGACCGATGCGTTCGTTGCTCTCGAGGAGCGCACGCGCATCGCAAACGACGCGAGCGCCGATCTCTTCATCTCCATTCACGCCAACGCAAACCCGAGCCGCAAGGTCAGTGGCGTCGAGACGTACTACTTGAACATCACCCATGACCGGTACGCGATTCGGCTGGCTGCGCGTGAGAACACCCACAGTGGCGATGACAAACGCATCAGCGATCTTCAGTTCATTCTCGCAGATCTAGCGATGAAATCGAACGTCGATGAGAGCATCAGGCTCGGCACCGAGGTGCAAAAATCACTCATTGGCAGGCTGCGACAGAACTACGGTGCGGTGCATGATCACGGGCTCAAGCACGCGCTCTTCTACGTGCTGATGGGGGCGCGAATGCCAGCGATTTTGGTCGAGACGTCCTTCATCTCGAACCGCACCGAAGAAGAGCGTCTCCGTAGCACGAAATACCGTGAGGCAGTCGCTGACGGAATCGTCCTCGGAGTGGAGCGCTTCGTCGAGGCTCGACACGCCTTCTATGCCGGAGAGTAACCGCCAACAGCATCGGCGAAGATGGGCGCAGGTCCCCCGCTGGGGCTAGACTGCGTTCATGGTGAGATTCATCGAGCAGCTCTCGGCACAGGTCTCTGAGGATCTGGCCGAGGGGCGGTCTGGGACGGCAGCGTGTGTTCGCTACGCCGCTGACGTCGAGTCGTTGGTGCGCTCCTCGCTGGAGCAAGCCGGAGCGGCCGAGGGCGTCACCGTGCTCGCTCAGGGCAGTCTCGCCCGCCGGGAGTTGACGCCCCATGCGGACGTCGACTTGCTGTGGATCGTGCGGGAGCGCAGCGATGCTCTCCACGCCGTCGTAGAGCGCACGCTTTATCCTTTGTGGGACGCCGGCCTCGTTCTCGGGCACGCCGTTCGTACGCCACAGGAGTTAGGCAGCGCGGCTCTGGAGCATCACCACACAGCGACGGCCCTGCTCGAGGCACGCTATGTCGCCGGTGATAGAGCGTTGGCCGAGGCGGCGAAGCGGCATTTCTTCACCGACGTCATCCCTGGCCTGCGTCCTCGCCTCGTCTCCGAAAAACTGGAGGAGCTGCACGGTCGGCGCGTGCGGCATGGCACGTCATCAACGGCAGAGCCTCATCTCAAGAATGGGCCTGGTGCACTGCGCGACCTGCACAGCCTCCTTTGGCTCGGGCTCTTGCATGTTGGACCGGGGGCCAGTTCTACCGATGGGGGCAGCCTTCGCCGGCTGCTTGAGGCTGGCCTCGTGTATGAGAGGGAGGCGGCGCTCCTTCGTCAGGTCCGAGAGCTCTTGTTGTCAATGCGGTGCGCATTGCACCTCGTCAGCGGCCGCTCCGAAGAGCGACTGCTGTTTCAGCACCAGTCCGAGGTGGCGAAGGTGTTGCGGGTCACAGCGCAGCCCGGCGAGACGGACACCGAGGCTCTCCTGCGACGCTACTTTCAGGAGGTTCGTCTGGGTCGTCGTACCGTCGACGAAGTGCTCGAGCGCATGCTGCAACCCGTGTTGCCGGCAACGACCCCGGTACGAGACCTCGGCGGAGGCTATGCGGCCATTGCTGACCTCTTGTTTGCCCGCGACCACAAACCATTCGTGGCGAACCCGGCACGCATGGTCGAGGTGGTTCGTCTGCGCCATGAGGAGGGGCTTCGCCTCTCCCCCCGGACACGTTCGAGCCTGCACCAGGCACTCGCGTCCTTGCCAGTGCCACTGCACGACGACGAGTCCGCGGCTCGTGCACTGCGCCAACTGGCAGCAAGCCGACACTGCCGCGGTGAACCCTTCGGGGAGCTACTTGAACTCGGCGTGCTGCCGGTGATTTTGCGCGACATTGAGCGCCTTGCGGGGCGCTTCAAGCAGGATGGGTATCATGCGTACCCCACCGACGAGCATCTGTGTCGCTGCGTTGATATGGCACTGCGTGTGTCTGCAGGCGTAGAGACACCGCCTGATTCGTTGCGTCCCGCACTCGCTCGCACCACACGGTTTGACCTCTTGGTGCTGGGGGCTCTGTTTCACGACCTCGGGAAAGGACTTCCAGGCGACCATGCGAAGGTCGGTGCTGAACTTGCCTCACGCGAGAGCAAGCGCATGGGCTTGACGCCGGAAGAGCGGGAGGTCCTGGTCTTTCTCGTTGAGGAACACCTTGTGCTCTCGTGGGCTTCCCAGCGACGTGACCTGAGCGATCCGTCGGTCATCGAGGACATCGCTCGACGCGTGCAGACCGTAGAGCGTCTCGATCTCTTGGCGCTGCTGACCTGGGTAGACATTGCGTCTGTGGCCCCTGGCATGATGACCGACTGGAAGGGGCGACTTCTCGGACTTGCCACGGAGCAGGTGCGGCAGTTCCTGCAGATGCCGGCGCAGATGAACGCGTCGAGGACACAGCAAGCCGCAGAAATCCGCCTGCGGGCGAGGGCAGCGCTTGAGGGCATCGGCAGCGAGGCCCTCGCGCGTTTCATTGAGGGTGCATCGGTGCGTGCGATCGCCAGTCGCGTCGACGACGAACTCGTGGCCGATCTCGCGGCTTTCGCTCAGTTCGATCCCGCGAATGAATCGCCGGTGGCAGAGGCGGTGCTTGCGGAAGGTGGGCATGCGCACATGGTCCGTGTGATCTGCCGTGACCGCAGAGGTCTCCTAGGGGACCTTGCCAGAGCGCTTTCGTCCCATGGTGCCAATGTGCTTCACGCCCACGTCGACGCACGTGAGGATGGCATCGGCTTTGACGCCTTTCGTGTCGACGATGGGCGCGGCCGAGCACTGCACCCGCAGGTCCTCGCAGATGTGCTTCTTGCGCTGCGCGCCGCGGCTTGCGGCGAGGGCGTCGTCGTCGCGCGCGGGCGTCGCGCGTGGCGAGGACGTGGACCACGCATCGCACCAAGAGTGCGCATTGTGGAGGGGGCAGATAGCTGGGGCGCGACCATCGTCGAGGTACGTACCGAGGATAGGCCAGGTCTCGTCGCTGACCTCGCCCATACGATGTCCGCGCACGGGTGGCAGATCGCGCTCGCCAAGATCAGTACCGACGGCACCGTCGTGCGGGATGCCTTCTATGTGCACAAGGACAGCGCTAGTGTCGACGCTGCCGATGACTTGGCGCGGCTCGAGGCTGCGCTTTATGCATGTCTGCGTGCGGAGGAGCCGTGAACATCGACAGCGCCATCGACCAATTCGTCGCGTGGGCACGCATCGAACGTGGGCTGAGTGCCAACACCCTCGACGCCTATACACGCGACCTTGCGAAGCTCGCCGAGCACCTCGACAAAGCCGGAGTGCGGGAGATCGAGGCGGTGCGCGCGAGCGATGTGTTGACTCACCTCATGAGCCTCGGGAAGGCACAGCTCGGGCTGCGCAGCCAGGCGCGGCACCTCGTCTCCATCCGCCAGTTGTTTCGCTTCCTCATCAAGGAGAAGTTGCTCCAACACGATCCGGTAGCGGACATCGACATGCCCCGTCCTGCACGGTCGTTGCCGACCTTCCTTGACCTCGACGAAGTAGAGGCGCTGCTCGGGACTCCCGATACGACGACGTCGCGGGGGCTGCGTGACCGCGCGATGATGGAACTCCTTTATGCTACCGGCCTGCGCGTATCGGAGCTCGTCACCTTGCGGGCGGAGGCCGCAGACACCGAACGAGGATTTCTCCTCGTGAAAGGGAAGGGCTCCAAGGAACGTGTGGTGCCCATGGGGCAAGTGGCCCTCAAGTGGCTCGGGGAGTATTTGCTTTCGGCGCGTTCGTCGTTCTTGAAAGAACAGCCATCCGATTTCCTCTTCCTGCGTCGAGGGGGTGAGCCGATGACCCGCCAGGGATTTTGGCGCATTTTGCGTGATCACGCCGTGCACGCGGGTATCCGAAAACCCATCTCGCCCCACAAGCTGCGCCACTCCTTTGCGACGCATCTCGTGGAGAGAGGGGCTGACCTGCGCGCGGTACAGGCGATGCTCGGCCACGCCGATCTATCGACCACCGAGATCTATACTCACGTGAACCGCGAGCGACTTCGTGCCATGTACGGCGCATTTCACCCGCGCGCCCACGTCGAAGAGCGGGGTACGGCGCCCACAGAGACGTCGTGACTCTCCGAGGATTCCATGGTCTCCCGGTCGTAGGGGCGCCGGGCGTGCTCTTGCTGTCACTTTGGTGGGGACAGCGAGG
>JBMTAX010000307.1:0-4538 GCA_049429145.1 Myxococcota bacterium | reverse complement strand
CCGGCGGGATGCGGGCCTGGAAGGGACCGACAGCCCACGCCAACTGACGGCGGTCCCCGAGGTGTTCTCCTCCCGCTGTCATCTCAAGCGGGAGGGGGACAGCTCTCGAGCTCATAGTGCAGCTCGTTGCGCCGGTTCCACGGTAGGGTGAAGGGATCGTTGTAGCGTGCCAACGAAAAATCCCCTTTGATATCGAGCCCTTGTGCAGCGATCCACCCTCGCAGCACCTCGGCTTGCTTCGACACCTCGTCGTCGGTGACCAGGCCGCTGAACATGACCACCCCCACACATCGCTCGGGTCGCTCGCGGAAGCGCACGCGCTCGTCGTTCGGGGTGGGCAACGTGTCGAGGGTGTAGCGGCTCGGCATCATGAAGCTGGTGGTCCAGCGGGCCCGCTCGCCGAGCCCCGCGTCGGTCCCCGGCGCCCTGTCGGCCACGCGCTCGCTGGCCACCGGTGCGGTCATGGCGATCTTGGTGCCCTCTCGCGCGCCGGAGCGTGTCGTCGCCACAGGGGCGGTCATGGCCACCTTCCGCTCGCCCTGGTTCCCGCCGAAGATGTAACCGGCCAACACCCGAAAGGCGTCCCGCGCCGCCTTGTCGTAGTCGCCTTCGGTCTCCACCTCGGCCACCACATAGGGCTCATACTGCCGCACCTCGAGGCGGTCTTCCTTCTTGAGGACCGAGTGGCGCGGCATCTCGAGGGAGGGGTCTATGCGGCCCACCCCATCGGAGGCGCACGCGCCCAAAAAGAGCAAGGAGGCAGAGTGGGCGACGTGGCGTAGCTGGCTGAACATGCTCATGTGCTCCCTAAGATGCACGGGGCGTGCTGGGGGATACGGCCCCGCTACTCATCGAGGAGCTCGTCACCGGTGCTGCGGCGGCTGATCTCCGTACGCTGCAGCGTCGTCCACAGCCCCTGCAGGGCCTCGCGCGCCTCCGGGTCGGGGTCGCTGACCGCGCACCCTACCTGAAAGCGCCCCGTGCGCGTGCGGCGGTCTTGCACGTGCACCACCCGCACCTGCACGAGGAACTCGACCCCCTCGTCGACCAGCAACAGGCGCAACTGCGCGCCGAGGGGCAGGGGGGTCTCGAGCCTCAGTCCGACCCCTTCGGCGCTGATGTCGAAGAGCGAGAAGGGAAGCTCCTCCTCCGCGCCTGCGTCGGGCGGTCGCGGCCCCAGCTCCTCGTCGGGCAGCGGGCGGTCTTCCGGGGGGAGCTCCTCCACCTTCTTCGCGCGCTTGGGCCCCGGCTTCTTTGGGGGCGCCACCAGAGGCTCTTCGGGCACCGAAAGTACCCTAAGCGTGGAGTCGAGGCTCGCTGTGAGCTCGACGCGGAAGGTGTCGCGGCGGTCGTAATAGTCGGCCGGCCGCTCCTCTTCCTTGTTGGTCTCCCGCCGCACGTAGACCGCTTCCGCAAACTCTACCGGTACCTCTTGCCAGAAGCGTCTGACGAAAGCGTTCCCCGTGCGAGGGTGGAGCCGCCGCGAGCGCTTCTGGGTGGTCAACACGAGCACCGTACGCGCCGTCGAGCCCGCCATGGGCTCGAGCCCCTCAGCGTACGGGATCTCGATGACCTCGCGATCTTTGGCCCCGCCAGTAGGCAGGAGCACCGCCCCCGTCTCGGTTTGCACGAGGTAGAGGCGCTTCGCCCGCCGCTTCGGCTCGTGGAGCACCACCGGGCCGACGAGCTTCACCTCAGCGTGGCGCTCCTCGGTGAACAGCTCTTTGTAGGGCTTGCACAGCTCGAGGCCATCTTCTGCGATGAGGAACGCCCCATCTCGATCGAGATCAGGTTCGTTCGGGCCCGCCACCTCCGCGAGCATCGGCGCCACGGTCTCGAGAAAGCGCCCGGCGGCGGGGATCTCCAACGGAAGCACCCCTTTGGTGGTGAACACGTCTACCGCCCGTCCGCGCACACCGATGCGGTTGATGTGGCCGTAGCTCACCTCGAGGTCTTCGCTGAGGCCCACGGCGGCGTTCCACCGACCGGTGGTCACAAAGCGCAGGCGGGAGCGGGTCAGCACGAGGAGGCCCTCTGGCGAGCGGAGGCCCCGCGAGAGGGAGGCTGGGAAGACCAGCGACGAAACTCGTGTACCCTCAGGCGCGTCGCGCATCGCCACCAGGGTGGCGAAGAGCCGCGGTGCGAGGGCGCCCCCGATGCGCACCGGGCCACTGTCGGTACCAAGCTCGAGGAGCCGCCTGACCCCGCTCAGTTTCACTCCTCGGATGTCCTCCAGGGGCAGCTTCAAGCGCTCGCCCTTCGAGAGCACACGACCGAGGAAAGACGGTTCAAAGCGCAGGTAGCGGCTGGTGAGCCGCACCTGCCCGCGGACCTCGAGACGCTTCGGCAGCGACAGGAGACCTGACCCGTAGCGCAGCACGGCCTCCCCCGGCTCGAAGTCAGCCTGGTCTTCTGCGGCCTCGCCCGTTGCCGCGTTCTCGTTGCCGCGCTCCGCCCGCAGGGACAAGAGCCGCGCTTGGAGCAGCCGGCCCTGCTTGCCAGAGAGGACGATGTCTCCCTCTGCGGTGCGGATCTCCACCACCCGCCCAAAGCGGCGTACCGTGATCTGCACGATGTCGGCCACGGGGAGCGACCAGGGCTCGGCGCCCGCGAGGCGCTCCAGTCGACCCTGTACAAAGGAGAGCGCGGCGGCGGTCAAGGTCACGACGCCGCTGTGGGCGATGATGCCCACCTGGTGCTGGAACGCAGCACGCAACAGCGGTTCGGTCTCCCACGCAGACACAGGCGCCCCCTTTCGCCCGAGCGTAGCAGTGGCGAAGAACCTAGACAAAAAGAGTGCTTAGCACCGAACGAAGTCGGCTACGCGCACTGGTCGCTTGGCGGCTACGTTGGCGCGCTCCTCTCGACGGGGGGAGCAGGCTGCAGAGAGCGCAGCAAAGCCGCCGGGCATCTCTTCGCACGGGCCTCCACCCCCACGAGGCTTTACACGGGGAACAGCCGCCGCCGCAGGTTTGTCACATCGTCATCGCGGCGGAGCCCGAGCAGCACCGTCAGCGCATCGCGGCGCAGCTCTTCGTCGTTGAACTCGACATACGCGGTGGCGGCTTCGTACAGCGCATCGTCGAGCAGCCCGAGGTTGCGGTACAGGAGCCGCACGCCGTCGCGGCCTTCCTCGAGAGCCTCCTCTTCTGCGGGGGGCAGCAGGAAGAGCGCTTCCACCAGACCGCGGGGCTCTTGCAGCACAAGACGCGCGATTTTTCCGCCGCAGGCCTCGCAGACTGACCGCGGCTCGCCCTCGTCATCGAGCAGCCCCGCCTCCCTGTGGCGCCCTGAGCAGCAGAGGTGACACGCGTAACCCATCTCCCGAGATTACCTCAGCGGCTTGTCTCTCGTCGCGCCTGTCCCGTTTTGAGCGCGCCTACCAGCGTAAGGCAGAATCCACCTTCGTCGATTTGCGCACCCGGCTCGTT
Organism: Myxococcota bacterium; assembly: GCA_049429145.1. Classification (GTDB taxonomy): domain Bacteria; phylum Myxococcota; class UBA727; order UBA727; family CAYLZW01; genus JBMTAX01. The sequence continues at coordinate 1,107 of JBMTAX010000307.1, read as the reverse complement.
CCAGGGTCCCCCATCCAAGAACGCAGGGAGGGGGAAAACTCGCTGAAGTGGCGTTTCGCTTCCGCCTGCTACAGGACCCGCAGCATCTGTGCGCGCGGCAACCTCCACACCTTCACGCCGCAGAAGCGCTCTCCTTCCGGACAGGTGGGGCGCTGTCCGGCGCGGTCGCGCAAGCCGCAGGGGGGCAGCAGGTACGCCGACAGACCTGGGGCTTTCTCACTGACTTGCCGGACCTCGTCGAGGGTGGTGCGCCAGATCTCTTCCTGCGCATTGTAGCAAAGGCGGGTGGTCCACTTGTGGTGCATGTCGAGCAGAGAGCCCGTCTCGGTGAAGCGCACGTTCACCGCGTTGGGCAGCAGGTACTGCCATGCCTCGGGGCGCGCCCCTCCTCGGGCCAGCGCCGCGATATCATCCCAAGTGCGGCTCATCTCGTCGTCGTACCGGGCCTTCGCGTCCCGGGCGAGGTCGTGTTCGAACACCGCTGGCGTCACATAATCGGGCTTCCCGGGCGTGATCTGCGTGTAGAGCACCGGCCTCGCGCCTGGGGTCATGCGGTGTCGCTGGGCCTGGCTGTCGGCGCTGTGGGAGAGCTTCTTCTTGAAGGTGAAATGCACGAGCTCAAGAGCGCGGGTGCCTTTCGAGAGCGTGTGCAGGTTCAACGACTCCCCGAGGTACGGGCTCTGTTGCGGGTCGAGCAGTCGGGCCACCGCGTCGGCGTCGCTCAACGCGCTCTTCGGCAGTCCGAAGGCTTCGCGCAGCGCATTGCCGAGCACCTCTTCGGGGGCGCGGGTCATGTCCACGAGGGCGCTGTCTCGCCCCCCCAACGCCTCATCGAACTCCCGGCAGAAGGCCTCTGCGTGGGAGGCCGTCTCGGCGAGCAGCTTCGCGTCGTGGGTCACCGCGTAAGGGAGGACCTCCTCGGCGTCGCGGAAGAAGTTCGGGTCAACTTCGCTCACCTGCTTGACCATCTCTTCGATGATCAGGCGCTGTTCCGTCGGGCACTCCGGCGTCTCCGCGAGGCGATGGTAGCGATGCAGGGTGAGCCCGCTATGTTCTCGTCCATGTTTGTCATGTACGCGCTCGGGCTTTGGTACGGGTCAAAGCTCA
>JBMTAX010000306.1:0-4541 GCA_049429145.1 Myxococcota bacterium | reverse complement strand
GTTACGGAGATCATGTCTGGTGTGGTGCAGGAAGGGGGCACCGGTACGTTGGCGCATATTCGCGGCGTCCGTGTCGCGGGAAAAACCGGAACTGCCGAAAAAGTAGACCCCGTCACTCGACGCTACTCGCGGGAGTTGCATCTCTCATCGTTCGTAGGTTTCGCTCCTGCGGAGAGTCCTCGCTTTGTCACGGTGGTGATGATCGACGAGCCACGAGGAACCGTGTACGGCGGCGCGACTGCTGGTCCCGCTTGGCGCGCGATCATGGAGGCTGCTCTCATCGAGGAAGGATTGCTCACCGAGGACTCCACCGCCGCCACAGAGGCGCCACCTGTGGTCCGACCGTCCGTTATCGCGGCACCTGCTTTGGTGGAGCGGCCGGACGAGAGACCAGAGGCGGTACGCGAGCAGGCGGCCCAACGTTACGTGGGCATGACCGCCCGACAAGCCATCGCCGCCGCAGAGAGGCAAGGGCTTGAAGTGAAACTGCATGGGTCGGGAATCGTCGTGAGCCAGGACCCGAAGCCGGGTATGCCGCTCGAGGGCACCAGCGTCGTCACTCTGCAGCTGGCGGAGGCCTTATGACGATCCGCTCCTTACCCCTTGCCGTGCTCCTCGCAGATATCGCGACACCTCTAGGAGCCCGCGCCCACGCTGATTGTTTCGCCGAGAGGGTCACCATCGATTCCCGTAAAGTAGAATCCGGAACCGTCTTTGTCGCATGTCGGGGCGCCACCCGCCATTCCTCAGATGGCCATGATTTCGTGCAGCAAGCCCTCGCACAAGGGGCATGTGCACTCGTCGTCCAAGACCCACATCGAGTGCCTTCCACCTGTACCATTCCGGTCTTTGTCGCTCCGGATAGTCGGGTAGCCGCGGCCCTACTCGCTGAGCGTTTGTGCGGAAATCCTTCGCGAGAATTGCAGCTCCTTGGCGTCACGGGGACGAATGGAAAATCCACTGTTACATTCCTTATCGCTGACCTGTTGAATGCCATGGCACGACCCTGTGCTGTGTTTGGCACTTTGGGCGTTGGGCGAAGAGACACGCTGCGACCCCTCGGGTACACGACCCCTGAAGCTGAGATAACGAGTGCAGTACTCGCAGAGCTCATCGAGCAGGGGATGGGTGCCGTCGCCATGGAGGTGTCGTCCCACGCACTGGCCACAGAGCGAGTTGCGGGGCTGCATTTCCGGGTGGCAGCGTTTACGAATCTCAGCCAGGATCACCTCGATTTTCACGGCGATATGGACAGTTACTTCGCCGCCAAAACGCGCCTCTTTCAAGAACGCCTCCATCCTGACGGGCGTATCGTTTTGCCTGACGACGGCAGCATCTGGAGCCAGCGCTTGCGTGAGATGTTCCCAGACGCATTGCTGTGGGGGGCATCTACATCCGCTCACGCCCAGGTGCTTCATCAAGAGTTGCACGGTCATGGCATGCGATTGCAGCTTTCATTGTTAGGAGAGCGTACCGAGGTCTCCCTCTCTCTCCTCGGACAGCCCAACGTCGACAATGTGCTATGCGCGGCGGCCTGCGGACTTGCCCTGGGGTACTCCCCTCAGGAAGTCGGGGACGTTTTACCTGCGCTGCGTCCAGTGTCTGGTCGTTTTCAGCCAGTCCCCGCTACACGGCCCGCGGAGCAGCCCGCGGTAGTTGTCGACTATGCGCATACGCCAGACGCCCTTGCTCGGCTGCTGGTCGCTGCCCGAACCCTCTCCTCAGGTCGCGTGATCGTGGTGTTCGGATGCGGCGGTGACAGAGACCGCCAAAAAAGGGCACTCATGGCGGCAGCAGCCACGGAGAGCGCGGACGCCGTCATCCTTACCAATGATAACCCTCGCAGCGAATCACCTGAGACCATCCTCGATGAGATCGAGCGCGGTGTCGCGTTTGGTTGGCAGCGGGTGACGGAATTCATGGCCGAAAAAAGAACCTATATGCGGATGCCGGACCGAGCTCGAGCTATCGCGACAGCGATTCATGCTGCGGCGTCCGACGACATCGTCGTCATTGCCGGCAAGGGGCATGAGAAGACCCAGATCATCGGTGACATGATCCTAGAGTTTGATGATCTCCTCGTTGCACGCGAAATCATGGAGGGCTTGGCATGACCTTTCTCTCTCGACGCTTGCTCGATATTTCCCTGACTGGAAGAAGTCCGCAATTCGGCAGTAGGGTCGGTCATGCTCCTCGCGGTATCTCGACCGACTCACGGGACGACGTGGAAGGGAAGTGGTTCGTTTCATTAATTGGCGACCGCTTCGATGCGCACCAGTTTATTGATTCCGCATTGAGCCGTGGTGCTGCCGCTGTAATTGCGCAAATGGGGCGTTCAAGTCATCACGATGATCGCATCGTTTGGGTAGACGATACCTTGCGCGCGCTTCAGGACCTCGCCGCCGCTCACCTGCAACAGACCGCCGCAACACGAATCGGCCTCACAGGTTCAAACGGAAAAACGACGACCAAAGAGCTGCTCGCGAAGGCGCTCGGCTCGGCTTTCAGCGAGGAACTCATCCTGGCCACCCAGGGCAATCTGAATAACCATATCGGCTTGCCGCTCACTGCCCTGCGCCTTGGACCACAGCATCGGGTGGCTGTGTTCGAAATGGGAATGAATCACCTGGGGGAGATCGCTCGGCTGTGTGAGATCGCTCGTCCTCAAGTGGGGATCATCACCAACATCGGGACTGCCCATGCAGGCAATGTAGGCGGCATTGAGGGAGTAGCGCGGGCGAAAGGTGAAATCTTCGCCGGCCTCGACCGCGGCGGGGTCGCCATCGTCAATCTCGATGACCCACGCTGCCGCATCCAAGCCGACCTTCATTGGCGCGGGAGACGCATCACTTTCGGACGTGACCCTGAGGCGATGGTTCGTCTTGAGGCGTCGGACGACTCCCCCGATGGAGGCCTCAGTCTCAAGATCTCCTACCAGGGAGACTTGCTCCCGTGCCGGGTGGCCCTGGAGGGAGCGCACAATGCCCTCAATGTGACGGGAGCAGTGGCCGGGGCACTGGCGCTCGACGTTCCTTTCGATAGCGCCCTGCGTGGCGTCGAGACGATGCAGCCCATAGCTGGACGCTTGGTCCGCAGAACTCTGCCGGGTGGCCAAGTGTTGATCGACGACACCTACAACGCCAATCCCGACTCGATGCGGGCTGCGCTATTGACCACCAGGCGGCTTGTGGGCCCGAGCGACTTTGCCGTCGCCCTGGGGGAGATGCGTGAGCTCGGTGACGACGCCGAACGGGAGCACGAGTCCATAGGGCGCAGCGCCGCGGTAGAGGGGGCGCGTTGGGCCGCTTTCTGCGGACCTTTCGCTGAGGCGTACGCGCGAGGAGCACGTCAGGCTGGTCTAGCGGCCGAGTCGGTGATTCTCGCGAAAGACAGCGAGGCTCTCGCTGAAATGTTGGCGGGAAGAACCCTGGATGTCACCGCACTGTTGGTCAAGGGTTCACGAGGAGCACGGATGGAGACCGTGGTTCAGCGCCTCATGCGAGAAGTGGATTGATGCATGTTTTATACTTATTTGTATCCGCTTTCTGTGCAGTTTTCATTTCTCAATGTGCTTCGCTATCCCTCATTTAGAATCATTATGGCTGCCGCTACGGCCATGGCGCTGACTCTATTCCTGTACCCATGGCTCATCAGGCGCCTGCAAATCTTCAAGTTTGGACAGGAAGTCCGAAAAGACGGGCCCGAAGCCCATCTCAAAAAACAAGGGACGCCCACTATGGGGGGAATTTTGATTCTCCTCGCCATCCTACTGTCAAGCGTGCTCTGGGCAGACGTGCGGCACGGTGGAGTGTGGTGTCTCCAACTTGTGCTCATTGGCTACGGTGCCATCGGCTTTTACGACGACTACAAGAAGATCAAGTTTCGTGACCCGGCCGGCTTGTCTGGTCGTTGGAAACTCTTCTGGCAAACCAGTATCGGGGCTGTCGTCGTTGCTATCTATTGGAAGGGAGGGGCAGAGGTACCGTTCTCGACGGGCATTGTGATTCCTTTTGTGGCCGCGGACCTCTGGCAGCCCTCTTTGCCTCTCTGGCTTTATTTGCCTTTCTCCCTCTTTCTGCTTGTTGCCACCTCCAATGCAGTCAATCTCACCGATGGTCTAGACGGTCTCGCTATCGGTCCCACCATCGTCAGCGCCTTTGTATTTCTCATCTTGGCCTACGCTGCCGGTACGACCATAAACGAATTGAATATCGCGTCGTATTTGAGGATTGCTCATGTGGATGGTGCTAGTGAACTTAGTGTATTTTGTGCTGCGATAATTGGGGCAGGCATCGGCTTTCTTTGGTATAATAGCTACCCAGCGCTGATTTTCATGGGCGACGTTGGAGCGCTGGCGCTCGGGGGTGTCCTCGGAACGCTCGCCATCTTCACCAAGAACGAAGTCCTCTCCGCTCTGCTGCACGGTGTCTTTTTGATGGAGACCATCAGCGTGATGCTCCAAGTCGGATCATTCAAATTGACCGGTAAGCGCATCTTCAAGATGGCACCCATCCACCATCACATCGAGTTGAAGGGCTGGC
>JBMTAX010000305.1:0-4543 GCA_049429145.1 Myxococcota bacterium | reverse complement strand
AGATCGACCTGCTGACACGCGATGGCGATGGCGTTGATCTCAGCCCGCCGGGCCGCGAGGCAGAGCTCCTTGAGTCTTTTGCCGCGAGAGGCTTCGAGGTTCGTGCCAACGACACGTATCACCTTCACCCGTCGGCGCTCGGTCATCATTGGTCCACGGCCTACCCGGGGCGCGTGCTGACGCTCGAGGTCCGTCGCGACTTGCTGGTGGAGCGATGGGACCCTTTGGCGACAATGCGGGTGCAACAAGAGGCGGTCGAGAGGGTGGCAGGCGTACTCGTCGAGCCGCTGGTGAACCGCATCGAGACACACCAAGTTTCGATGACCCCTTCGGTGACGATGTCCCCTTGAGTTCCACCGCGAGGCCTGCAGATTTTCGGAGTTGCTGCGCGGTATGAGAGACTTTGGAATGGGTAACCAACGATGAGCGCGCAGGTAGGCCATTACGAGGTAATCGACCGCATCGCGGTGGGTGGCGTCGCGGAGATCTTCCGTGCACGCGATGTGCGTACCGGAGACATCGTCGTCATCAAGCGAATGCGGCCGGACCTCGATTTCGATCCCGACGCTCACGCAGGCTTTTTGCGTGAGATTGATCTCGCCATCATGTGCGCCCACAAGAACCTGATCCGGGGGTTCGAGAAGGGCACTTTTCAAGGCGCCGACTACGGCGTCATCGAGTACGTCGATGGGCAAGACCTCGAACAGGTGCTCGAGCGCGCCCGAAAAGCTGGCATTGCCATCCCCCTGCCTTTCGCGACATGGATCGTCGCGGAGATCTGCGATGGGCTCGATTTCTTTTGGAGAATCCGAGACCCCAAAGGGCGAGTGCTCGGGCTCGTACACCGCGATGTCGCCCCAAAGAATATTCTCTTGCGCTACGACGGACAAATCCGCGTGGGCGACCTCGGGTCTGCGGTGGCCACCGCCATCGAGCCCGTAGAAAACATCACTGGCACTCTCGGCTATATGAGCCCTGAGCAAGCCCGCTGTGAGCCTCTCGATGGCCGCTCCGATGTCTACGCCGCCGGAATCATTCTTTACGAATTGGTCACGGGCCAAAGGGCCTTCGAGCTGCAGGGCAAGGCCGATGGAGACGCGCTCTCGGAGCATGCTCGGGGGAGAATGAAATCGATTCCTGCCTCGGTACCCGCCGATCTGTCCCGAGTCATCGAACGCGCTTGTGCACTCTCCCGTGAAGACCGGTACTCCACCGGGGCAGAGATGGTAGCTGCGCTGCAAACGACAGCGACGCCACCCGACACGTACACCACGCTTGGCATCGCCACTCTTGTGCGTCGACTGTTTCCAGAGGAATTCAAACGCACGCGCCTGCCCGGGTCCCCTCTGCCGTTTTGAGCGGCGCTCGCCGGGGACCGGGCACGACAACGACGAGGGTCACGCGTCCTTGGTCCACTCCTCGAGGTACTGCGGCAACATTTTGCGCCAGGTAACCCAGTCGTGGTGCCACTCAGGGCCCCATGGATCGACGCGGTTGGGGATGCCCTTGGCACCGAGTGTATTGGCGATGGCCCAGCTCTCGCCCATATTTTCGGCGCGTCCTGCTCCAGAGGCAATCAGTATGAAGCGCTTGCGCAGCTCGTCGAGGTGCATGCCGTCGAGGGTCGGCACAAACTGCAGCGGTGAGCTGACAAAATAGTCGTCCGTGTAGTGCCCCTCGGAGCCGAGGAAGCGAAGCAGATTCCACGTACCGCTCATGCCGAGCGCGCGATGGAAGATGTGGGGCCAACGGCAAGTGACGGCGACCGAATGAAAGGCACCGATGGAAGCCCCCGTTGTCCAGATCGGAATCTCATCGCTGCGACAATCGCGGCGGATGGCGGGGACCACCTCGTGCCGCACGTATTGGTGGAATTGGTTGATGAGCCACATGCGGTGCTGGGGTGACCCCTCTTGGGTCAACATGGCCCGTCCCGCGACGCTGTCGCAGGAATAGACCTTGATGCGGCCGGCTTGAATCAGCGGGTCGAGCACTCGCACCAGGTGAAAGCGCTCGATCTCTTCTGCGTCACCACCCGCCGTCGGAAAGACGAGGATGGGCTGGCCAAAGTTGCCCCAGCGCACGAGCGTCGCCTCGCGCTGCATTCGCTCTGAATACCAACGGGTCTTCTCAAACATCTCGTCACTCCGCCTCGGAACGCCACTCCTGGATGCGCTGCCAGAAGAGTTCTGTGAAGGGCTCGATTTCATGGGCTGGGTAGAGCGCCGCGACCTTGTGACGGATGGCATCTTTCGCCTCTCGCGTGGCGAAGAACGCGTGGGTCACCTCGTCGAGGTGGGCGAGGTGCTTGGCACAGAACTCTTCGAAGCGGGCCGTCTCGAGACGGTCCTCGGCCACGGCAGCGTAAGCATCGAGCTTCTCCTCGTAGCTCCGCTCGCTGGCGGCGATCTCATAATAGGGAGTCCAATCGAGGGTCCGGCGCATGGGCCGCTTCGTTGCCGCGCAGAAGATGCTCCAGCGCAGGTACGCCTTGACCAGCCAGGGGAAGTGATAATGAAGGCTCGTGACCTGTGAATCGGGACAGGCGTTGGCGAAGTCCATCGGATGCCACACACCCTCTTTGCGCAGCGATTCGCAGCTGTTGAATTCCCACCCGAAAAACGTGTTGATGGTCAGGGTGACCTTGCGCAGGTGGTCGAGGTCATCTTTTGTGATGTCGGGTGCGTGCTGCCTCAGGTATCGGCCATGCAGCGGCTTGTCGGGGTCGTAGCTGACGTGCAGCACCTGCGGACCAAAGCCGATGCTGCGCACGAAGCCATCATAGGGGTGAATACCCGCCTGCACATGCATCACATCGGAGCCGCTTTGCTCGTAAGCGTCGCGCAGTTCGGCGGCGTTCTTCACCTGCCGAACGGAACGCCACCCGCCCCCGTCGTAGGGCTTCACAAACATGGGGTAGCTCATCACCTTGCCGAGCTTGCTGAGGTCGAAAAGCTTGGCGTAGCGCTGCAGCGTGGGTTTGAGGTCGGGGTTCGTCGTGTTGTACGACTTAGGCGGGACCATCCACGTATCGGGGATGGGCATGCCGAGGTGCATCATGGCCGCATAGGCCGTGTGCTTCTCCATGGACTGAACGGCCCACGGATTATTGAAGACGTAAAGCCCGTCCATGAGCACGGCCTTCTTGATCCACTCCCGCGAGGTGTGCAGCCAGTGGGTGAGGCGGTCAATGACGACGTCGTACTTGCAGGGTTGGCGCAAGTCGAAGGGCTCAATGGTGACCCGCTCCACCTCGAAGCGGAGGGTATCGCCGCCATGCGGGATCCTCAGCTCGAGACGCTTCATGATGTGCTCGTAGCAGGCCGGCCAGCACAGGTCGGCGCCGAGCGATAGTCCGATATTGCGAACGATGTCTGCCACAGTTTTCTCGTTTCCGTACTAAAGAAACTATTCGTAAATCATCATCAGAGGGCCAGGATAGAGCCAGCTCAAGCCCTCCCGGACTCGATCGCGCCAGTTCTCCCAGTTATGGCCATCGCGTGCCTCGACGAAGCGCACTTCCATACCGGTCTCATCGAGCAGAGGCACGAGGGATCGATTCTCGTAGATGAGCGATTCGTAAACACCACAGCTGACGAAAACCCGCTCGCTCACCGCCGACGGGTTTGCCCGATAGGCGTTCATGAACTTGACCACGGGGTCGAAGCGCGGGCCACGGTGATTGGTGTGGCCGATGTCGGTAAAGGCGAAGGAGCCCGACTGAAGCAACAGTCGCCCCCAGAAACCGGGGTAGCGCACCGCCGTCGAGAAGGAGGCAACGCCGCCAAAGCTTGCGCCCATCAAGCAACGCCCACGAGGTGTCCCGTAAAGGGGGAGGCGGCCCTCGAGCCAAGGGGCGAGTTCCTCGGTAAGGAAACGGGCGTGGCGCTCGTCGTTTGCGTATTCGACGAGCCGGTCGGGAGAGTCGACGAAACAGGCAATGAGAGCCGGGATCTCGAGCCGCTCGATCAGATTGTCGAGCACGACCTTGAGACCCGAATAGTTCAAATAATCGGAACCATCGTGAATCACCAAGAGAGGATATTGCCGTGTGCGACGAAACCTCGCGGGCAAATAGAGATGTCCCCCTCGGGAGGCTCCGAAGGCTTTGCTGTGTATGGCGAAAGGCTCGAGGGCACCTGGACGGGATTTGTCGTCGTGGAAAGTCCACTCGGGCTTCTGGTACCCCTCCCCCTGGAGCACAGAGTTGGCGCCGAAAGGATCGCGAGCACGGTGGGGATTGAGAGGGTCTTGTACCCAATCATTGCGCTCCCCGCGGCGCACCTCGAGTTTGTATTCCACCCGAGACCGGGGGGGAATCTCGATGTTGATGTACCAGAGGTCGGTGCCCTTGGCGCGCGCCAGGGGCTGTGCGGTCTCGAGGCCGAAGATGAAGTGGCGCAGCTTGACCTCATCGGCGTCACCCCGCCACACGAAGGTAGCGTTCTTCCCCTCGACGATGGGGAAGCTGCGGCCGACCATCCACGCATCCAGGTCGATGTGAGGCAGCTGCTCAAGCAGCTCGACGATCGCGCGGGTCATG
>JBMTAX010000304.1:0-4561 GCA_049429145.1 Myxococcota bacterium | reverse complement strand
GCGCTGCCTACACAACCGATGAAGTTGAGCAACAGCTCGTCACGGCCGGGCTCACGGGGCTGAGGGTGGAGTCGATCAGTGACCGTCACCTATGGGTGAGCGGACGGCTCTGATGCACGCATCTCGTCGACCCGTTGGCCCGTGGGATCTCCAGGGCGTGATGGTCAACTGCGCTGGCGTAGGCGTCGAGGGGTTCCTACACCGGAAAAGAGCGGTACGGGGTGCCGGGGCCGAAAACCCTCCCGTCGAGCCTCTCCGGCACGGTCTCGGCCCCCGTACTGCTCATCACACGCATGACCCCCCTGAAACGCGGCGAGCCCTCTCCTCAGGGACCTTTGACCTCTATGGCGACCGCAGCCCAGTCCACCGGGTTCTCCAAAGTGCCCCCCGGCGATAACGCAAAGGTGGTGGTGACGACGTCGGATACCGCGAGGGAAGCACCTCCGTCGCCGATGCCCGTTTCGAAGAGCTCGTAGAGAGGGGTGGTGGGGGTGTGCCTTGTACCCGGAGCGGCGATGGCCGTGATGACGGCAGCGCCGACGTTCAGGTTCGAGAGGGCGAGGCTGTAGGTGGTGCTGTCTAGATCCACGTTGGTCGAAGTGCACGTCTCATCGACACCGCGGGTGTTCGCCGAGACGCTGCGGCCGATCGGACTGACCTCACGTACGTTGCGGTACCGCAAGACGACGAGGGCTATGCTCGCGGCGTCATAGGCGAGGTTCACGCTGACGGGCCCACTGCCAGCAGCGCTCTGCGCAGTCCACACCTCGATCCCGGTGCTGCCTCTCGAGGAACATTGCCGTTCCCTGCGAGTCCACTGTACCCCGAGCCCGGAAACGAGTTGGACGGGAGTGTGGGGTGTCGTGCTCACGATGGCGAGCAGGACCTCGTCACCACTGCCCACGAGAGTGGCTGTGGAGGTGAACCCGGCGAGCGGCCCCTGAAACGACTCCCCCCACACTCCCTGCTGCTCCGGTGGGTCGAGAGGTCCTGCGTCGATCGGGGGAGGGGGCCCCGCATCCTGCGGGTCCAACATGCCCCCATCTGGTGACGGACCCGCGTCATCGTTGCCGCTGCCGCCTGCGTCAGCGTCTGGAGGTTCTTCCCGGTCAGGCCCGGTACTCGCATCGTCGACCTCGGGCGGCGGGTCGGTGGCGCCCCCGTCTGCCAAGGGCTGTCCCCCGGGCCCACCATCCTCGCGCGAGACAGCGGGCTGCTGGCCCCCACCCGTAGCGCTCCCAGGCGGAGGCGGCGCGTCGTCGCAACCAGCGAGCAGAGGAGACACCGACACTGCAAACGTCAAGGCACAGAGGACGGCGCTTCGCTTCATGCCAACAATCATACCAAGGCGCCGCCCTGCCGCGAGAAAGCGTGCTGCCTCGCGTCGACGGCGCGGGTTCAACGCACTACCCTCACGACAAGGAACCCCCGATGGCCATCGCCTTCTTCGACCTCGACCGCACCCTTCTTGCCGTCAACTCGGCCAAGCTGTGGCTGCGGCGTGAGATGCGCGCTGGTAACCTTTCGTTGGTCGATGCCGCGCGCGGAGCCGCGTGGATGGGCCTCTACCACCTGGGCTTTGGCAATATCGAGCGTGCGATCGACAGCGCGGTCGCGACGTTACATGGGGTGCCAGAGGAGCGGGTCCGTGCCCGTACCAGTGCTTTCTTCCATGACGAGGTGAAGCTTCACCTGAGACCTGGCGCCGCGGACGCTATCGCAGCACAGCGGGCCAAAGGCCGCCGCATCATCCTCCTGACGAGCAGCTCGAGCTACCTGTCTGAGGACGTCTGCCAGCTGTTGTCTCTCGACGGGTTCTCGGCGAACCGCTTCGAGGTCGACGTCCACGGGCACTTCACAGGCAAGGTGCTGCGCCCGCTCTGCTATGGCCCAGGCAAGCGCGAGCATGCCGAGGAACACGCGCGGAAGTGGGGTGTTGGCCTCGAAGAATGTGCGTTTTTCACCGATAGTTACAGTGACCTGTCGGTTCTCGAGGTGGTGGGTGAGCCCGTGGTGGTGCACCCCGACCCTCGCCTGCGTCGAGAGGCTCGCCGTCGTGGGTGGCCCATCGTGAGTTGGGATGCCTGAGCTTCCGGAAGTCGAGCACATCGCGCGCTCCCTCCGTAGGGGCGGACGTGGGCACGACGGCGTCGTTGGTCTGAAGCTCGAAATGTTCTCCGTCGTCTGTCCGAAACTGAAGATCGGTGGTCGTGCGGATCTCGTTCCTCGTCTCGCCTCAGCAGGCCTCGTCGATATAGATCGGCGCGGGAAATACCTGCGGCTCCGTTTCTCGGAGGCAGACATCGTGCTGCATCTTCGCATGACAGGCGATGTCATCGTCGTTGACCCAGAAACGACCGAGAGCCCCCGTCATGAACGACTGCAGCTCAAACTATCAAATGGACGAAACCTGGTACTCGACGATCCGCGTCGTCTCGCTGAGGTCTGGGTCGTCGACGAGGGCGCATGGCCACGCGCAGACATCGCCGACGATCCGCTCGAACCCAGTTGGTCGCCCTCGGAGCTTCATTGGCGCCTTGGGAGCCTGAGGCGACCGCTCAAGATCGCGCTGCTCGACCAGACGGTGATTTCGGGTCTCGGCAACATTTGGGTGGACGAGACCTTGCATCGGGCGAAGATTCATCCGTCGCGCATCGCTTGTAGCCTCAGCATCGAAGAGGCGCGCCAACTGCTCGAGGCTGCTCGCACGGTGCTCCAGAGTGCCATTATTGACCTCGAGGACGCAGGACTTGTGTGGGCTCATCGTGGAGGATTTCGTGGCCCATTGCCCGGCCGGGTGTATGGACGCGGGGGAGGCCCATGCCCCGACTGCGGGGCGTCACTCCATTCTCTGCGGATTGGTGGGCGCACGACGACAGTGTGTGATGGCTGTCAGCCACTCCGGTGAAATGTAGTGAAATCGATGAGACGCGCGCTTTCTGTCTCCCGATACGGGTAAATGCAGTGAGCCTCTGGCTCACCAATGTCATCTGCAATGGAATGGAGGGCCTCCCCCGCGACGCGCCAAGCCTGCATACCAACGCGTCCTCGCGAACCTTCCGCAAATCGGTCCCACAGACGTACACGTCGCTCCCTCGGTCACACGGGTTGCGCGCGAGCGTCGGCCAGTGAATCGGAGAAGGGTCCGCAAGAAAAGAAGCGATGAGGTGAAAAATGATTCACTCCGACTGCGCGCGCTTGGCGGAGGAAATACCCGCTTTTCCTACGTGCGCAGCTTGACAGCTGTCTTAGCAGGGCAGTTTGCCTGCGGTGTCTGCGAAGCGGCGGCCGGGATTCCAGGGACGATACGCGTCGAATGGTACTTGATCCCTTTGCTTCGATCGGGGGGCCAATTCGAGCTGGTTTGACCGAAATGTCAGTACAAAATGGCAGGATAAAATGCTCTCGGTATCTCCAGAAACAGGATGCCGAGATCATCCTTTCAGGTGTCATTGATGGGGTTGCCTGATTCGATCTGTGAAAGTGGATCCGATAGGTAGATTCAGCAGTCAGCAGTCACATGCGTTCATGATGATGATGGCAAGAACGGAGTCACATAGGCCGGCCTCTGGAAGTCGCTGCCGCGGCTATGCACTCTCTAGCTCGACCTCGATCTTTCTGGTGTCAGGCCCGCAGTGAACGGCTAGGCAGTTATTGACGGGTGGTTTCGTGTCTCCGTCGATACAGACGTGGGTGGCTCGGCGTGGTAGATTCCAGTAAATGGATTTTGGCTGTCGACGTGATGTCAATTGTAGTCGAAGGGACAATTGGCGATCTCCGTCGCCGTCGAGCCAAAAAGAGATTGGCCCGAACCTCGTGGGGAGATTTTCGGCCCTGAGACCCGACATCCACGAAGGAGGCATGATGGGGGTGAGTATAAGGTGCTCGTCGTTGTCCGAGAGGATGGCATTTCGTACGAACAGAACGAATTCGGCAGCGCTCCATCCGTGACATCCATCGCCCATGCAGCCCCCGAGAGTGCGCGGGTGAATGGCTTCTGGCCAATTGCCTGCAGGGGTCGCGAGCTCGCAGATTCTGTCCCACAGTCGCCAAGCGCGCTCGCTATCTCGACGGGCGAGGTGCACCTGGGCGCACTGCAGCGTCAGATATGGATTGAATCCCGAGTGAACCATTGCCTGGAGGAATGCGTCTTCGACGAAGAAATTTGCTTCGAGTACCTGCAGGGTGTCGCTTATTCTCCGGTCGTGGGGGTCGAAAATACCGAGTGGATAGACCCCGACGAGATTTCCGATCATGCCGGCGTCATAACGTCGGTGGGGTGCCGCAGGCATAGCCCAACGCCCATTGTGAGAACGGGCATAGGCGAGAGCTGCGTCTACATCGTCGCGAAAGTCGTCGGCCTCCTGTGTGAAGCGGTCTGCTTCGATGTGAAGCCCCAGCCGCCGGGCGGCCCACGCCGCCGCCTCGAGACCGCCGATGCCCCAGAAGTTGTCCCAGAAGTAATGGTCAGGCGGACCGAGGTGTTCGGCGGAGAGGCCCGGCGGAAAGAGCCCTCGAGCCCCCGCGGGACGCCCACCTCGTCGTCGCTTATTCACGATCC
>JBMTAX010000303.1:0-4585 GCA_049429145.1 Myxococcota bacterium | reverse complement strand
GTGCTGAGGCGAATCAGTCGTAGCGCGAGCCTCCCGCCCCCACGGTTCTCGACGACGAAGGTCTGCGTCTCGTCGCAGCCCAAGGTCACGCAATCGAAACCGATGCCGAAGGGCGGGTCGACGTAGAGGCGCGGCGGCGGCTCGGGCTTGGCATCAGCTTTCGGCCCAGCGTCACAGGGCCCGCTCCCCTCGCAGGCCCCCGACACCGACTGTTCACAAGCTGCAGCGAGCCACAGCGCGAGGGCCATGACGGTGACGACGGAGATACGAAGTGCGCGCATCATCAGCTCCAGAGGCGGGCGTTACAAACAGGGGCCGCCCTCAGAAGAGGTCACCGTGAACTGGCCGTTCTCACGCTTCAGCTCGAGCAGCTCTGCGCACTCGCCCTTTTCACGCAAGCGATACTGCGGGGCCGCCACCTCTTCTCCGTTCACATAGGCCCGCACGGTGACCTGGCTTGAGGCGCGGTCCCAACAGTTCTCCGTCACGAACTCGGCAATGGTGCCCGGGTCGACGGCGATGGGGACCCCGATGGAGCCTCCGAGCGCCCCGAGCAGAATGCTGCCGCCGATGCCGAGAAGGTCTCCCAGGATGCCCGTTGGAATGTTCGCGCAGTCCTCGATGTAATGCGCTCGCACCGAGAAGGTCTGCCCGTTGGCGAGGTCTTGCCCGAGACCGAACAGCAGGATGCGTTCGGGCTCTTCGTACTGGCCGAGGGCGATCCAACTCGTGCTTCCTTGCTCAGGGCGCCCGTCGTTATCATTGTCGTAGCTGTTCCACTGCTCACACAGGTCGCCGTTGGGAGCAATCTGCAGGGTACAGCCGCTGCCCCCCGTGTTGGGCACGCATTGGGTGATGGGCTTCGTGCAAGAAAAACCGAGGGGGCTGACCAGCTCGAGATTCACGTCGCGGAAGTCGTTACCCGCCCACGAGTTGTCGGCGTTCTCGAAGGTCATCTCCAGCTTGAGCACGTCGTCATACGTGCCCCCTCGTGCAAAGCCGCGCCGCGCGATGGTCTTCAGCACGTCGGAGGCAGGCGTGGTGTCGTTGCTCGTGATGTTGAGGAAGGCGTTCAGAGGGGTCTGCGGGTTGTTGGGCGACGCCGCGTCTGAGGGCGATGAGGGGTTGTAGAAGACGCTCACCACCACTGCGCCCCCTGCAGCGATGGGCGGTACGAAGGCCGGAGACAGCGAGAAATCACCCGAGGCATCTGACAGGCTCATGTCGACGCTGAGGTCGCTCTGCCCCGTGTTCTTGATGGTGACTTGACGGTAGGCCACCGACCCCACCGGGTAGGCCTGCCCGTTGTCTTCCTTGTACACGAGCTCGTTCGACGGCGTGACCTCGATCTGCGGCGGGCCGAGCGACGAGCCGCTTAACTCCACCGATGCTGTTACCGCCGCAGTGGGGTCACCCGCGTGCGCCTTCACGTTCAAGGTGGCCTCGAGGTTGGCGAGGCGAGAGGGGTCGAGGGTGACCTCCACCTCGACGACGGTGCTCGGGTCACTCGGGTCATACGGCGGCAACAGCAAGGGGTCCGCCGGAGAGACCAGCTCGAACTCGTCGTCGATCTGGAAAGAATCCCGGTCGCCACCCCCGAGGTAGATGCCGGTGAGGGTGAGCACGGCGTTGCCGCTGCCTTGGTTCATGATTCGAACCGAGCGGGTGTCGCTGCTGTTTTGCGGTACGTGTCCGAAGGGAAGCACCAATGGATCCACGATGAGCACGGGCACACCGGAGTAGGTGGCGTGCAGGCTCACCTCGACAAGCCCTTCGTCTCCGGCTGTCTCGTCGTCAGACTTGACGAGGAGGGCGCCGAAGGCCTCGCCGGGGGCCGGCGGCGAGTAGGTCACCTGGACGTCGAGAGAGCGACGAGGGGGCAGGCGCTGCGGATATTGGTCGGCGCTGCAGGGCGCGCAGTCGAAGCCCGGGCTCTGGTTGCTGCCGAGGGAGACGCCATAAATGGTGAGCAAGCAGTCGCCGCGGTTCTCCAGGGTGACGGTCGCCTCGGCCGTGTTGCCGAGCGCCACCTCGGCGAAGTCGACTTGAAGCGGAGACACCATGAGCAAGGGCCGCTGCTCTGGTGTGCAGGCAAAGTCATCGGCTGGCTCGCATTGGCCGAACACGCACAGCTCGTCGTCCTGGCAGTCGTCTTCGCCATCGCAGCTGCCGTCGTCACAGACGCCCCCGACGCAGCGCCCCGTGTCGCAGTCGTCGTTCAAGACACAGGCGTCGCCGAGCACACGCTTCGTAGGCTCGCGCTCGTAGGTAATGTAGCCGCCTCCGTCGCAGCCCACACCGGCCAGGGAGGCGAGAAGGACGACACTGATGGCGGGGCAGGCAGGGGTTCTCATCCGCGCTCCTCGGGCCGTGTGCACCATCGACACGTCCTGGTTACCGCCCAAGGATAACCAGGGTTCAGGGCTCGTCGCACCTTGTCGGCCCTCCGCCCATCGACCGAGGGGCTATCGTCGTAGGACGCATCACCGACCCCTCATGTATCGGACTTTGTCCTACATGGTTGTGTATAGATCCCCGCGCAGACGCTGCGTATTCGTGCGCTACGCTTCGGGTGTGCCTCTCTTCAGCGACCCCTCGATGCCCCCAGGCCTCCTCGAGACCCGCCGCCTCCTTGGTCGGTATGCCGTGCTCTTTCTCGCAGTGACAGGGGGCGCAGCCCTAGCCGTAGCTTTGTCGTCGTCGTCGCTGCCAGCGGTGGTCTTGGCCGTTGTGGTCGTTGTCACTTCCCTGGCGGCCCCGCGCGCCCCCGTCTTCACGGGTGTGGTCGAGGTGTTGGCGCTCTCTGCCGCCATGGCCCTCTTGCTCCCTTCCGTCCGTGATTGGGGTTGGTTTGGCGTCGCGTGCTTGCTCGCCGCGCGGGCCTCGTCGATGTGGCGGTTCCTGCGGCCAGATGCAGAACGGCCGATCTCGAGGCCGTGGCGTGCGTTGTCGCCTAAGCCTATGTTCCGTTCCAATCATGATGACCCGTTCCACTGAGCCGACGAGCCCCTCCCCCACTTTTTACGTCGGTGTCGGCGCTTCCGCGGGGGGCGCTGAGGCCCTGCTGGAGTTGTTCCGAGCCTTGCGGCCAGACCTCGGGTGTTGTTTCCTCATCGTCACCCAAGAATCCCCCGACCGTGAAGGCCACCTGCCGGCGCTTTTGCGTGGCGCCACCACGATGCCCGTCGTCGGGGTGCTGCAACCGATGCCCCTTGAGGCAAATACGGTGTACGTGGTCTCGCCGAATCACAGCCTCACAGTCACCGCCAGCGTCGTGGAGGCAACAGAGCTAGACCACGCGCAGAAGACCGACGACCTCGTAGATCGACTCTTCATGTCCCTGGCCGACAGCTACGGCGAGCGCGCGGTGGCCGTTGTGCTCTCGGGTACGCGCAGCGCTGGTGCGGTTGGTCTCACTCAGGTGCACGGGAGCGGAGGGCTATGCCTCGTCGAGGTCCCCCACAGCGATTCTCGGGGCGATATGCCTCGGGTCGCCATCGCCACCGGCTGCGTCGACCACATCGAGCGGCCCGCGAAGGTGGCAGAACTCCTTGCCACCCACATGGCGCCGTTCACTCGCCACCACGACTCTCTCCGACGGGACCAGGCCATCGAGGCTATCCTGCATGAACTCAGCGAAGCCTACGGAGTCGAGTTCAAAGAAGCATACAAGCGCGGCACCCTGGCAAGGCGCCTGCACAAACGGATGGCGACGTTAGGCCTCACCGACTATCACGCCTATCTGGAGCACCTCTGTGCCGAGCCGGCCGAGATGCCTATGCTCCAGCGAGACATGCTCATCGGGGTGACGAGCTTCTTCCGCGATCCTTCGGTATGGCAGCTCCTCGACCAAAAGATCCTCCCTGCTTCTCTAAGCGGCCGCTCCAGCCGCTCCCCCGTGAAACTTTGGTGTGCAGGCTGCGCCTCGGGCGAGGAGGCCTATAGCCTCGGCATGCTGTTCCTCGAGCACCTCGAGGGTATGCGGCAAGCGCCCAAGCTGCATGTGTTCGGCAGTGATGTCGCGGAGGAGGCACTCATGGTTGCGCGACGCGGCCATTACCCGGGCACCATCGTTGATTCGGTTTCAGCAGATCGTCTCGAGCGCTGGTTTGTGCGCGAGGATCATGGCTTCCGCGTGAAACAAGAACTGCGTCGCGTCGTGACCTTCGCGGCCCATGACCTCCTGAGCGACCCGCCATTCTCAGGGCTTGACCTCGTCAGCTGCCGAAACGTGCTGATCTATCTCGAGCCCCATGCCCAGGATAGGATCCTTGACCTCTTCCATTTCGCCCTGAAACCCGGTGGTTTGCTGCTCCTAGGCCAATCAGGTTCGGTGGCACGCCGGTCAAACCTTTTCGAGACCGTCTCGAAGAGCGAAAACATCTACCGTGCTCGCGAGGTCTCGCTGCACGACCGTCGGCGCCAGTTCAGCCTGTTCCCTGGGCGAACGCACTTGCGGACAAGCAGCACCGCGCCCACTTCACCAG
Source organism: Myxococcota bacterium (assembly GCA_049429145.1). Taxonomy (GTDB): domain Bacteria; phylum Myxococcota; class UBA727; order UBA727; family CAYLZW01; genus JBMTAX01. The sequence continues at coordinate 98 of JBMTAX010000303.1, read as the reverse complement.
TGCGCCAACCGAAAAGCGCGCGTACCCTCGAGCAGTTCATCCTGAGTCGTCATACCCTCGCAACCGTGGTGGTGAGCGACGCCCTGGAGATCCAGTCG
>JBMTAX010000302.1:0-4593 GCA_049429145.1 Myxococcota bacterium | reverse complement strand
CCTTCCCATAGTCGGCAGTGTCACACACCACGGTCTCCGCGGCCTGGTTCTTGGCTGAGGAGCGGAGCATGGAAGGGCCGCCGATGGCTATGTTTTCGATTAGCTCTTCGAAGGAAACCCCGGGCGTGGCCGCGACAGACTCGAAGGGGTAGAGGTTGACGGCCACGAGGTCGATGGGCGGAATGTCATGGGTCTGCATCGCCGCGAGATGCTCTTCGACATCGCGTCTCGCCAATAGTCCGCCGTGAATCCTCGGATGAAGGGTCTTCACGCGTCCGTCCATCATCTCTGGGAAACCCGTGTACTCACCAACCTCCATGAGCGGAATGTCGTTCTGCCGCAGCAGTCGCGCCGTTCCCCCAGTGGAGAGGATCTCAACCCCTTGACGCTGGAGGGCTCTGGCCAGCTCTAGAATGCCGTTCTTGTCATAAACCGAGAGGAGCGCGCGGCGGACGGGGATGATGGCTTCTTGCTGGGACATGACGCGTCACTCGCAAATGCCTGTTCCGGTGGCAATGGGGAAACCACTCCATCTTCGTCGACGCAACGACCCGCTGCAGACGCGAAAAGGCCTCACCGCAGGAGCGATGAGGCCTCGTGACGACACACAAAATAGCCGCAGGTTAGAAATCGTCAGATGCGTCGTAGGGGTCCCAGTCCGCATAGACATCGAGGCCGCCCATGTGGTCCGGCGTATCCTTGAGCTTTTCAAGGCCACGGACTTCCACTTGGCGGATGCGCTCCCGGGTCAGGTTCATGATCATTCCCACCTCCTCGAGGGTGATCCCTCCTCGGTCAGCGACATCGAGGGCGCACGTGTCAGTCAACTCCCAGACTTCTTTGTCGGGGAAGTTCATCTTCACCGACCCGGTCTCCGGGTTCACGTCGAGGTACAGGTGAAACCTACACGAGACGTAGAGACAAGGACGCTCCATGGTCAGACACTCTGACCGGGTCTTGGGGCGCCAGTAATCGACAATGTCGAGGAGCTCTCCGCGTGCGCGGGCCTTCCGATGCTCGCGGGCCATCTGCTTGCGCGACATGGTCCGGGCACGGATGCGCTTTCCCAGACCGTCGTCGTCGAGGTCAACTTCAGGCTCGACTCCCGACGCCGTCGCAGGTGGGGGCGCAACCGGTTCTTCGATGTGTTTCGGATTGCTGCTCAACCCGACCTCCGCCGACCAGAGACGACACGCCCTGGCGCCTTGACTCCCGACGCTACCGCTGAGCCCGAGTGCGCGTCAACGACACCTCGTGCAGTTCGTCTGTTCACGCGGTACACCGTCGCCATGGCAGAACACGAGGACTTCGAGGAGCTGCGGTGGATGCGCGACGAGGTAGCGAGGCGTCATCGACGCCTGATTGTGGCGCTCCTTGGGGTTGGCGTCACTCTGCTGTTCGTCGGGCTTGGCCTCTATGCGTGGCTAGACCTAGAACGACGTCCAGGGCTGCTCATTGTTCCAGTGGGATGCTGGGGCTTCGGGCTCGCTGTCATTGTACGCGCGCTCTACAGCGCCCTCACTGACGTCGACACCAAGGCCCGCGACGACGAGGTGGTCGGGCTTCCGGAGCTCGCACGAGAGAGGGGTGGTGCGCATGACCCAAGATCCCCGAGATGATATGGCCTCGGCCCTGAGTCTCCTCGCGGACGCTCTGCGCGGACAGCTGGAGGCACTCGCCGCCAGCGGGCTTCCCCACATTCCGAGGCCCCGATCTTTGGCAGGAAAAGGTCAGGAGACGCGAGGAACCGCGGCAGCGGCCGACATCTCCCCCTCACGCCAGCAGGAGACTCTCGAAGAGCGGCCGTCCATTTCAGCTCCCGCGCAGGTGACCGGCACGCTGAGGACAGCGCAAACGGAGCCATTGACGACGACGGCAAAGCAGCCCGCGCCGTCGACGACGACACCATCCATACCAACGACCGTCGGACAGGGCCCTCCTCTACATCCAGAGGAAGACCCGGTACTTGTCGAGATCGCGAGGAGCAGCGCCGACCCGCAAACCAAGCTCGAGCGGTTGCGGCTCGACGCCATCGGGGATTGCCATCGCTGCAAACTTCACCGCGGCCGCACGCAGGTCGTGTTCGGCGCTGGGGCGGCTCATGCCCGCATCGTCTTCGTTGGTGAGGGGCCCGGGAGTGAAGAGGACCGGCAGGGAATCCCCTTCGTCGGGCCCGCGGGGCAGCTTCTTACCCGCATGATCGAAGCGATGTCGTTACGTCGTGACGAGGTCTACATCTGCAATGTGGTCAAGTGCCGCCCCCCGAACAACCGTGACCCTGAGCGTGATGAGGTGGCGGCCTGCGAGCGGTTTTTGAAGGCCCAGCTCGACATCATTCGTCCCGAGGTCATCGTGACCCTCGGGCGTCACGCGACACAGACATTGCTGCGCAGCGAAGTACCGATTTCGAGCCTTCGAGGACGCTGGGCCTCCTACGAGGACATCCCCCTGCTGCCGACCTTCCATCCCGCGTTCTTGCTGAGGTCTCCGGAGAAAAAGAGAGAAGCGTGGAGTGACCTGCAGGAAGTGATGCGAAAGTTGGGATTGCCTGCTTGAGGCAACGCGCACCGTCAACCGTCTGTATCTAGCTCCTCGGGTTCAAATACCCCGACAAGCCTGCTTCCAAGCGGACCCAGGAGATATTGGTCCACTAGCGGGAGGAGGGGGCGAACTGGCTCTGGCAGCGCGATGGCGACGCGCTTCACTTGCAGGTCACCCAGAACGTTGCAGGCTGCCTCCATGCGTCGTGTGGCCTTGGCGCCCAGTTCGTCGTCGCGCCCCCAGCCCAGCAAAACCACTCGCGGCGTCGGCAGACGTCCCTGGGTGGGCAGCAACAGCTTCTCTGATTTCGCGCCCGTGAAGGCACCGGTCTCCAGCAGCCTGGAGATCCGACCACACAGACGCCAATCCACGAAGCCCGGCGCCCCTCGCAGGGGCCGCTGGTCCTCGGTCAAGCAGACCACCAATGTATCAGCGACCAGTTCGTCGACTCCGGCCAAGGAACAGGACAGAGCAGAGGTGCGCATCGGCAAGCTCGAGCGGCGGCCTCTCGCTGACGTCGCCCCGCTGGGAGGCCCGCTTGTCGACGCCGAGCCTCCGCCCCCCGAAGGGTGACCACTCATGGCTTCGCCGCGTGCTCGCGGAGCTCTTCGTCCTTGAGTGCAGCATCAAGGACTCCGTTGACGAACGCCCCCGACTGCTCCGTGCCGAAGCGCTTCGCCAGTTCCACGGCCTCGTCGAGGGCGACCTTGGGTGGTAGCGCTTCGAACACGGCTTCGTACAAGCACAATCGCAGCACATTCCGATCGACGCGGGTCATGCGCTCGAGCTTCCATCTTGGGCTGTGTCGCTGGATGGCCTCGTCAATGCTCCGGCGGTGAGTCCAATAGCCGCGCGCGATCTGCTCCGCGTAATCCTGAGCCCGAATCGGGGCTTCGAAGTTCTCGAAGAATCGATCAATCGATCGGTTCATGGCTGCGGTGTCGACAGCGTCTGGCTCACTCTCGAGTTGATACAAGAGCTGGAGGCCGATCTCCCTGGCCTTTCGTCTCGTGCCCACGCTTATCGCTCCCCACCTAGTGTGCTCAGAACGTTGACCATTTCGATCGCGGCCACCGCAGCCTCGTAGCCTTTATTCCCCATTTTCGAACCTGCGCGTTCGATGGACTGCTCGAGGTTGTCGGTGGTCAAAATGCCCATGGTGACGGGTAGGTCGTGCTGCATGGAGACCTGCGCGATCCCCTTGGAAACCTCACCCGCGACGTAGTCGAAATGCGCCGTTCCGCCGCGGATTACGGCACCCACGCAGATGATGGCGTCGAGGTCGCCGCGACGTGCAAGGCGCTGGGCCACGAGAGGGATCTCCCAACTGCCTGGGGCCCACACCCCCGTTTGGGCGCTGCCGGCGGCGCCGTGGCGCACGAGTGCGTCTAGGGCGCCGTCAACGAGCTTCTCCACAATGAAGTGATTGAATCTGCTGGCGACGATCGCGGTCTTCATGTTGCGAGCGTCGAGGGTGCCCTCAAGGACCTGCGGCGTTGCGCGGACGACGTGTGCGTTCTCCCGTGCCATTTCTTCTCCATTGGGCGCGCCGACATTGGTGTCGACGAGGCCAGAACCAGTGTAGTACCAAAAGTCTCCCCGCGTTCGTGGACGGGTGGGAGACCGCAGCTGCTCGCGCTATGCCTCGAGGGTGATGGGAACCCGATCGCTGATCTCGATGCCGAAGCCCTTGGATGCGGTCAACTGAATGGGGTTGTTGCTCAGCAGTCGGATGCGGGTGAGGCCGAGGGAGCGCAGGATCTGCGCCCCTGTACCGTAGTGACGCACGACGGGAGAGGCGCCCTTCGGTGCGCGGTCACGCGCCGGCAGTCCCTTGCCGGCCTGCCTGTTCTCCTCAACCGCCTTTACCGCATCGACGAAACGCAGGGGCTCAGGGGCTTTCGGCAGGTACAAGATCACCCCGACGTCGGCGGCTGCCACCTGGCGCAGGGCCCCCCGTAGCATGAGACCTCGCTGGTCGAGGATGCCCCCAAAGACGTCCGTCAGAGGGTCCCCGGAATGTACCCTGACGCGAGGGAGGTGCGCAGAAGC
>JBMTAX010000301.1:0-4602 GCA_049429145.1 Myxococcota bacterium | reverse complement strand
GCGCTCCCGCAGCGGAGGCAGTTCAAGGGTCACCACGGCGAGGCGATAGTAGAGGTCCTCGCGAAACTCCCCCCGCGCCACCATGGCTCGGAGGTCACGATTCGTCGCCGCGACAATGCGGACATCCACGGGCAGGGTCTTCTCGCCACCGACGCGCTGGATCTCGCGACGCTCAAGGGCCCGCAGCAACTTTGGCTGTAACTCAAGTTCAAGCTCCCCGAGTTCATCGAGAAAAAGAGTCCCTCCGTGGGCGCGTTCGAAGGCACCAAGACGTCGCTGGACGGCCCCGGTGAATGCCCCTTTCTCGTGACCGAACAGCTCTGACTCGATCAGATTGCGCGCAATAGCGCCACAGTCGACGACGACGAAAGGCTTCTCGACCCGCCGGGACGCCTCGTACAGGCTCCACGCGATGACCTCTTTGCCCGTGCCGGTCTCCCCGTGAATGAGAACGGTAGCGTCGGTCTTCGCGACCCGCTCTACCCTCGCGAACACGGCCCGCATTGCCGCCGACGTCCCCACCGCCCCGAAGAGCTCCTCCTTGTCACTCATCGGCTGACTGACACGCTCGCGCCCCAGGTGAAACTGAAGCGGCACTTCCCCGATGGTCAGCTCTTGGCCATCCTCGAGCAGCGCATCGGTCACGCGAACCCCATTGACCCGTGTACCGTTCGTACTTCCGAGGTCCCTCAGGCGAAGCCCACGCTCCGTCGCTGCGATCTGAAGATGCACGCTCGACACCGTCGGGTCGTCGAGGATCAGGTCATTGCCGGGGCCCGCACCCACGCGGACCATCTCTTGGTCGAAGCGATGGCGCTTCTTGCGCGCATCCTCGAGTTCGAAAGTTGGGTGCTCGAGTACCAGCGTCTGGCCGCTGCGCACCACCAACGTCGCACCACGGGGCGAGCCAAGTGTCATGAGGCGATCCTCTCGCTGCGGTTCCGCTCTCCACCATAGCCCTTCTTTGCCACCGCGCCCTAGCGCCCGCGACCGACCTCCGGTGCGACGCACCTGACGTGCGGTCGTCGCTTCGATGTGCTTTACCCGCCTACAGGAGGGTCGCCATGGCGCTTGCAGAGAAGACGTTGCAGCTGCTCAGCGAGGGCGGAGCGTTGGCGGCGCGATTGCCTGGCTTCGTACCTCGTACGTCACAGCTCGAGATGGCGGGAGAGGTCGCACAAGCGATCGAGGAGCGCCGCCACTTGGTCGTGGAGGCCGGCACGGGCACGGGAAAATCGCTCGCTTACTTGGCAGCGGCAGCGCTCTCCGACAAGCAGGTCATCATCGCGACGGGTACCAAGGCGCTGCAGGACCAGCTGATGGAGAAAGACCTCCCCGTCGTGCTAGAGACCATCGCGGAGACCACTGGACGAGTGAAGCGCGCAGCCCTGATGAAGGGCCGACAAAACTACCTTTGCAAGGTCCGCTTCGAACGATTTCGCACGCAGCCGCGCTTCGTCTTCGCAGAAGACAAAGACGCCTACCCTTCGGTCGTCGCTTGGGCAGAGACCACCCTCACCGGGGATCGTGCAGAGATCGAGGATCTTCCCGATGCGTGGGCCACCTGGAGCGACCTCGACGCCGGCAGTGATACCTGCATCGGGCAGCGTTGCCCGCACTATCAAGACTGTTTCGTGACCGAAATGCGACGGCGCGCCGCAGATGCCGACATCATCGTTGTCAACCACCACCTTCTCTGTGCCGACCAACGGGTACGTTTCGAAGGCATGCCGCGGAGTACAGAGGTCGTGGCCGATGAGGGCAGCGCCGCCTCATTCGCACAAGTCCTCCCTGACGCTGATGCGATCATCATTGACGAGGCTCACTCTCTCCCGGAGGTGGCCTCGGACTATTTCGGAGTGTCGCTTTCCTCGGCCCGACTAGAAAGATTGTTACGCGATTTGCGACTCTACGCAGAGAGCCTCCAAGGTCCCGGTGAGCGCCTCTCCTTGCTAGGTGCGGCGGAGGCAGCGGAGCGCGCGCTGGCCGCGGTATTTGAGCAGATTGCGACCCTCACCGAGGGGCGAGAGCGAGTCCGCCTCGACGTCGCCAAGCTCGGCACATCGCTCGACGCAAGAGCGATGACCGCGCGGGACGCCATCGGGGCACTTTCCCAACGTCTCGACTCTCTCGCAGGTGACGAGGAGGAGGAGGAGCGCGTCTCGTACCGGCACAGCGAGGGAAAGTCACTGCAGCGTCGCGCCGAACAGATATGGATCGAACTGGATTTCCTTCTGGGAAAAGCGAGAGAAGACCCCTCTTTTGTCGCCTATTGTGAACCTCAACGCCGGGGTATCGAGCTAGGGGCAGTTCCGATTGACGTCGCTGGTGCCCTTTCGCGTACATTATTTGCGAGCCAGCGACCAGTGATTCTGACAAGCGCCACGCTCTCGGTGGCCCGCAGTACCCGCCGCTTCGAGGTGAGCGTCGGGCTCTTCCGCTCGCCCTCCGAGGAATCTTCGCACGAGCGGCCACTCATTTTTCCTTCACCGTTCGACTATGCGCGCCGTGCAGCACTTTATGCACCGCAAGGGATGCCAGACCCGGATGCACCCGACTATTTCGAGCGATTCCTCGACGAAACACGGCACTTGCTGACCCTCTCACAAGGCGGAGCACTATTGCTCTTCACCAGCTATCGCGCTCTCGAGAGAACCTACGAGGCGCTCGAGCCGTGGTGCGTTGCGCGTGGCATTACGCCGCTGTGCCAAGGCTCAGCACCAAAGGCCCGGCTGCTCGATACAATGCGCGCTGCCTCGAAGGTCCCTGGTGCAGCTTTGTTCGCGACACTTTCTTTTTGGGAGGGCGTCGACGTTCCGGGCGCAGCACTTCGACTGGTGGTCATTGACCGGCTGCCTTTCCGCGCACCGAACGATCCCGTGCAGGAAGCCCGTGCGGAGCTTTGCCGGCAGAGGGGACGACATCCATTTCGCGAGATCGCGCTGCCAGAGGCCGCGCTGTTGTTGAAACAAGGAGCAGGGCGTCTCTTGCGCACCGAGCAGGATGCAGGTGTGGTGGCCATCTTGGATGGACGTCTGCGGGGCCGTAACTATGGCAAACTTCTCCTCGACACTCTGCCCCCGATGACCCGTGTCGGATCCCGAGTGGCGTTGTCATCTTTTTGGACAAGATTTGTCAGCCCGACGCTCGGCCTCGATGACACTACGCAGGAGCAACGCGCCATGTCCGTTCCCGACGACCAACGATGAGCAAATCCGTCAGCTGGAGGGGAAACGGAGCGTTGCCGCGCTCATCCTCCCACGCCTCCGACGACGAGCCCTACCGCCAGCACCTGCATCACCCAGAGAAGCGCGACGACAAGAATACTTCTTGGACCCGCAGTACGGAGTTCTCGCCACTGTGTCCGCCACCCGATGGCCACCATCGCAACGCAGAGTAGCCATGTGCTCATTTGGGTGCAGAGTCCCACCACGTTCGAAGAGAAGAACGAGAATGAATTCCCGAGCATCAGCAATAAAAACCCCGGCACGAAGAGAGGCAAGGCACGGCTACCCGTACTCCCCTTTCCGCCATACGCCGCGAGGACGAGCAGGACGGGCGCCAACAATGCCACTCGCCCCAGCTTGAGGGTTGTCGCGAGGTCACCTGCGGTCTGCGACAAGGAATAGCCTGCAGCCGTGACGTGACCCACCGCATGCAAGGTGGCGCCTGATAGGTACGCCACCTCGCTCTCTGGCCTTATCTTGGTGACCACCAAGAGAGGCAGCAGAATCATGCCGACGGTGCCCACGAAATTCACAGCGGCAATGCTGGTTCCGATTTCTGCCCGCTCGGCGCGAATGATAGGCGCTGCCCCCGCGATGGCACTCCCGCCGCAGATGGCGCTGCCGACACCGAGCAGGACCGCCTGTGACGACGTGAGCCCGAAGCGCGGTGCGAGGAGCCTGGCACCGAGGAGTGCCACGACAACGCTGGCGAAAACCGCCCCCAGCGCCACTAGGCCGAGAGACACAAGATCGCCGACATGGAGCTTCGCCCCAAGCAAGATGACGGCCATCGCGAGGACATGCTTCTCCGCGACCGCAAGCCCCTGAGCGAGGGCTGCCGGGGTCCCGGTCAACTGCCCAAGGAGCATCCCGACCAGCAGCGACGTCATAACCCGGTCGAGTGCAAGCCAATCCCCAAGAAGGGCACTGACGAACGCCACCGCGATACACACGACAAGGCCTCGAATAGATTGCCGCAAACCAACTCGCTCCTTGCCCACACTGGGCTACGGCAAGGCGAATAGCGGGGAATTTCGAGTTTGGGCAGGTGTTCCCCTAGACACTTGGCAACGAGGGCATCTCCGGCCGCGGGAGGCAAGTAGCCGAGTGGAGCGAACATCTGCGACAAGCCCCCTAGGTCAACGAGTGGCCACGAACGCACGGGAGCTTGAGCGAGCTCGATGGCTGTGAGCACTGCCAGTGCTCTGGAGACGTTTTGTGCAGATGAAGGGCAGCTCGAGCGGAAGGGTCAAGTCCGTCGTGATTCGCCAAAAAAAGTACTCCTTCGAGCTGAAATCGTGGTTGTGCCCTCGCATCGCGAGGCAGCATCCATCGCGGGTTGCACGTGCACAGGCTGAGAGCGGATACTCCCCCG
>JBMTAX010000300.1:0-4607 GCA_049429145.1 Myxococcota bacterium | reverse complement strand
CGAGTCAGCTACCTCGTATGTGGTTCACGAGCTGCTCCCCCAAGGGGCCGGAGGTCTCATCGCCGTCGACGGTGCCGGTCGGATCGCCATGCCTTTTTCGACCCGCGCGATGCTGCGTGCCGTCGCTGATTCCAGCGGACTCTTTCGCGTCTACGTCAGCGAGCCGGGCTGAGCGCGAGCTGTCGACGACTGGCCCTCTGCCGACCGTGCCCTAGGGAGCCTCCTCTCGTTGCGACGAAAAGAATGACCAAACCTCATCGGCCATTTCGACGTCACCATTCTGGCGTCCGACGATCTGAAGGAACCAAGGACGATAACGCTCCACCAGACTTGGCTCCGTGTGGCCTCCACCTACGACGTGGAGGGCCTCTACGGTGGGGAACGACAACCGATAGCGGAGACGGATCACGGTAGACTCGTCAGCCGAATCGGTGTCGGGCAACGGTTCCTCCCGACCCTCGTCAACGAGACCGTTGACCTCGCGCCACAACGCAATGCTCGCCGGGCTACCCACCACCGACCCGCGCCCGGAGGACGCTTCGCCGCCGACGAAGCCACCCCCAAATGGGCAGATCGGGTCTTCGGTGCCATTCAGGAACAACACCGACACGGGCGTCGATGGTACGTCACATTCCGTTTCGGCAGGCATCGACGCTGCGACGACGCCAACGGCGCGCACGCGCGCTGGGCGCTCTATGGCGAGCCGCAAGGCGAAATGACCGCCATTGCTGATGCCAGTGGCGAATACTGCGCCAGGGTCGACGCCAAAGCGGCCTACCACGACGTCAATGAGAGAATCGACGAAGGCGACGTCGTCACTTTGTGGATTGGTCGTCGCATCGCTGCGGCAATCATTCCAACCACGCTTGTCACCCGGGCCCAGATTGCCGTTGGGCAGCAGCAAGAAAAAGCGATGCTGTTCCGCGAGGGTGAGCCACCTCTTGAACGGCGCCGTCTCCCCCCCGCGCCCAAGGAGCTGCGACGTGCTGCCACCGTTACCGTGCAAAAGCAGAATTGCAGGAGCTTTGCCGAGGTCTGCGACGTCGAGTTCAGGGATGAAGATGTCGTAGGAGCGTTCGCTGCCTCCGACCTGCAAGATTTGGTCGACAAAAAGTCCTGGGGTAGGTGCCTCCCCCGTTGCTGCCTCAGGTGCAGCTGTCGACGCCACGTCGGGGGATGGGCCCGGACATCCGAGACCTACTGCTGAGACCAATGTGGCGATGACGAAGGGCAACGGCGACAGCACACCCGTGCCGGCGCCCATGGTATTCCAGCACACAACGGCTGGTCGAAGAGAGGCCTTTGCGTACACGAGGATTCCTCACTAGGTGGCGAGCCCTGGCATTACGATGCGGGTCGCGCTTGGTCCCCTCTGCGGGTAAGTGCACCGCGTGTCCGAGCAGGGTGGGATCGTGTGCCGCTTTCGGAAAGCGGCGGCCGTCTGATCACGACGTGTCGATGAGGAGAATACCATTCGTATCGCACCATGGTCCTTGCGTGGGCAATCGTGCCTCAGCGAGCGGTTGGACGGGTGAACGTCGAAAGCCATCTTCGGAGGAGAATCGTACCACTAGCCCTCGTACCCTGTGTCCACAGCGGATACACCTCTCTCACGGCTTAGCGGAATGCCTACGAATCCCACAAACTGCCGCTCGGACTCGATTGTCTTGGTCACGGCGCCCGTCGCCGGCCAGGTACTTCGAACCACTGGATCTGTTCGTGTACGGAGGGTCCCGACGACATCGTGGGGGCTAGGGGGGCGGGGACCGTCGGCCCACAAGAAAGTGCGCTGCCAACTCCCCACCATGCAGGTACATGTCGTCGGGGCCTCGGAGACTGGCACGCCCACTCTGCTCTCACGAGCCACGGCGATTTCATTGTGATTGGCACCGTCGTGTACGTACCCTTATCCGCGCCGAGGGCCCGCGGCTGCTCCTCAGGATATCGCTGGGGTGCCGGCGGAGGGTCGTTGCACGTGGTGCATGTCTGAGACGACGGGGTCCTCGAACGGAGGGCCGCGTTTGTCGCGAAGTTTCGATGCAGTGCGAGAACGCCACGTGGTAGCCGTCTCCTCGGCGACGAAGACTCGCGGGGGGGTGAGACGGTGGTGGCGCAACACATTCACTGCTGATTCCTGTCAGAGGAGCCCGCAAGGGGCGATGCCTCTCGGTCGTGACGCTCTGAGTCTACGCGAACTACCGTGCGCAGGAACCCGCTGCTTATCCTTTTTTTCGACGGCATGGCACGCCAGCCGAAGTTCCAGGTGCCGTTTTCGGGTCTGTGTACCGTCCGTCAGGTACGACCACGCCGCCCGCAGCCTCGGCCTCTCTTCGACGACACACATTGCGAGCGAGCGACGCTGTGCCTTGCTTGGGCGAGGTGTGCCCGCGCCGAACTGCGAAGTCGAGAAGGATGCTCCATGACGCGGCCCATGCGGGGGGAGGCCACGACTGCCGTACTGAAACCCGGGCTACCGCTCTGTCGCGCCCGATGTGCCATCGTCCCTCGTCGAAATCAGAGTGACGGGAATGGCAGGTATTGCTGAAAGCCTTCGTCATGTCGGGTGTCCTGCGGCGCTTATGCCGGAGGATACAGGTGCCCCGGTCCAAAGTGTCGTCATGGGTGCCGATACGATCGACAACGTATTCCTATCGTGTCTCGAGAGCGATTCACACCACAGCCTCACCGCGATGACCTGGCCGGTGGTATCTCTCGCGCGGAGGCACCATTGCGTCGCCCCGAGAGCACCACGAGGGAGCGTCACCTCGGTGGCCTCCACCTTTGCCCCCACAACGAACCTTTCCTCTCCTGTTCTTCGCAACGCCCGTCGTATGATGCCCCGTTCGTGAGGTGCCATGCGCAAGCTACTGACCTTTCTCGCCCTGACCTTGGCCATCGTCGTCGGCGGCGCCGCTGGCGCGCTCGTGCTGGTCACAAAGCGCATCGACACGCCTCTGGAACCTGGTGCGCCATCGCAGGAGTTCGTTGTGGCACGGGGCGCGTCTGCGCGCGCGGTTGGCGACAGCCTCCAGGCCGAGGGTTTCATCGAGAACAAGTGGTTCTGGCGCTATCACCTGTGGCGTCGTGGTGGGCTGCAGGTGAAGGCGGGGCGCTTCCCGCTAAGTCGCGGTATGACCTTGCCCGCCATCGCCACAGCCCTCGAGGGTGCGCCTCTTCCCGAAGACGAACCCTTTGCCATGATCGAGGGGTGGCGTTTGCGCGACGCCGACAAGGCTCTCGCTGCCGTGGGATGGATCACGCCTGGTGCTTACGTTCGTGCGGCCACCGGTGCGGACAAACTCAAGGCACCTTTCCCGCTGCCTGCAGCGGGCCTCGAGGGCTATCTTTATCCTGAGACATACCGGGTCGTGCCCGGCCGCGTCGACGTCGACAAACTGTTGCAGCGGCAGCTCGATACCTTCGTACAGCGGTTCTACGAGCCCTACCGCGATGAAATCGCGAAGAGCGGCCGCACACTACATGACCTCGTCATCATGGCCTCGATGCTTGAACGCGAGGAGCCGGTTCCCGCCCAACGACCCCTCGTGGCGGGCATTTTATGGAAACGCATCGACCACGACACCGCCCTTGGAGTCGACGCCACCAGCCGCTACGAGCTCGACGAGTGGAACGACCGCCAGAGCTTTTTGAAGAAGCTGCGTGATAAAGAAGACCCCTACAACACAAGGCATCGCGTCGGCCTTCCCCCGGGTCCAATCGGGGCACCCTCGGTGGCATCTCTCGTCGCAGCGTTGCGGCCGAAGCCCAGCGAGTTTTGGTACTACTTGCACGACGCCAATAAAGTACTGCGCCCCTCACGCAACGCGGCAGAGCATGAAGCCTTACGGAAGAAGTACAACGTGTATTGACCTGAGCCGGTTTCTCTCGGGCGCGACTCAGGTCGCGTTCCTTTGCCCTCAGTAGCCGAGGTTCGGGGCGAGCCAGCGCTCTGCCTGCTCCATCGAGATGCCTCTGCGACGAGCGTAGTCCTCCACTTGATCACGGCCGACTCGGCCGAGGCCGAAGTAGCGCGCGGCTTTGTGGCCGAGGTACCACCCGCTGACTGCCGCTGTCGGCACCATGGCAAAGTTCTCGGTCAAGGTGACGCCGATGTGTCGCTCCACCTCGAGCAGAGAGAACAGCAGTGGCTTCGTGCTGTGGTCGGGGCAGGCAGGGTAGCCAGGCGCGGGCCTGATGCCTTGGTACTCCTCACGGATGAGGGCGTCGTTGTCGAGGCGTTCACCGCGGGCATACCCCCAAAGCTCGGTGCGCACTTTCTCATGCATGCGTTCGGCGAAGGCCTCTGCAAGGCGGTCGGCGAGGGACTTCAGCAAGATGGCGTTGTAGTCGTCGTGCTGGGCCTCGAAGCGGGCGACGTGCTCGTCGATACCGACGCCAGCGGTCACAGCGAACGCACCGAGATGGTCAGCGAGGCCGCTGCTTTTTGGCGCAATGAAGTCTGCGAGGGCGAGACTAGGCTGGTCAGCGCGCTTCTCCATTTGTTGTCGCAGTCCATGCACCACGGCGAGGGGCTTTGAGCGCGCATCGTCACAGTAGAGCGCAATATCGTCTCCGTCGCTGTTCGCGGGGAAGAGTCCGATGACGCC
>JBMTAX010000299.1:0-4608 GCA_049429145.1 Myxococcota bacterium | reverse complement strand
CGAGCAACCCAAACGCAGTACCGCGAGGCACGTCGAGATCGAGGCCATCGACCGCGGCGACGGGGCCATAGCGCTTCGAGAGACCTCGAGCGGTGATCACAGCGTCCATCAGCGACGGTTCCTCCCATCTGACGAGCGAGAGCCTGCTTGCCCTCGGCGCCCGAAGCAATAACAAGACACTCAGCTGGAGGCATTTCCATGAAGCCGTCCCCCGAGTTCACCGCCAAGGGCATTCACGTCGACAACGATCGCCGCCTCGTGCAGCTGCGCTGGGGCGACGGCAAGGAGAGCCTCGTCCCCATCACGAGACTGCGTGGCTTCTGCCCCTGCGCCGAATGCCAGGGGCACGGCGGTGACATCCGCTACGTCAAGAATGAGGTACATGGCATCAGCGGCGCAGAGCCCGTGGGACGCTACGCCATCCTCTTCCGCTTCAGCGACGGGCACGACACTGGCATCTTCCGCTTCGAGCATCTGCGGAAACTCGACCCCGACGAGGAGACGCGCTGGGGGCGCCCGGAAGAGTTTTTGCGCCAAGCCTGACGGCAACACCTTTCGGCGCGTCAACCCGCTCGCACCATCTCCACGAGTCGTTTGGCGTCTATGAGTCCGGTCTGCTGGCGAACGAGCGCTCCCTCCTCGAGCACGACGAACATGGGGATGCCCCTGACCCCGTAGCGCGTCGCGAGTCCGGGCTCGTCCTCGGTATTTACTTTGACGACGAGAGCCTCGCCCTGCAGGGCCCGCGCGGCCTTCTCGACCTCGGGAGCCGCCATACGACAGGGGCCGCACCAGGGAGCCCAGAAGTCCACGAGAACGGGCTTCTTCGATCCTTTGATGATGCGGTCAAAGGCTGCTGCGTCGACGTCCACGGGGGTGGACTGCGCCGGCAGCGCGGTCTGGCAGCGGCCGCAGCGCCCCGTGTCCACGATGTGGTCGGTGGGTACCCGGTTTTTGGCGCCGCACGACGGGCACGTACGCAATGGCAGCGACATAAAAGCTCCTTCGCACGAGACCTCTCCATCATGGGCACCCAAGTCGAGGTGTCTATGCTTTTGCAGCAGATCGGGCTGATGGCCTGCGCGTGCGTCCATCATGCCTCTGTGCCAATCGCGCGGGTCGACGGCTCAGGGCGGGCATCGGGCTCACCGGGGTGCTACCCTCCTGTCGGACACGCGACGCAACCTCATCCCCCCCGTGCCGATGCTCCCTCGTATGGCGTCGGCGCCATAAAGACCTGATGGCCTACGGGAAGGAAACATGATCAAAACGGAACACACCCGGATGTCTCCGAGAAGCGGTGTGTCCGCCGCGAGGTCCCCATCGGCAGACGAGCCGAAATCCACGACGACGGAGGGCTCCGCGAAGAGCGCCATCGCGCCCGCGGCATCGCCCGCCCAAGCCAAGGCCCACGGCGATGCGCCTCGCGGACAGCAGCACGGTGCTGCTCCCTCTCCCGTATCGAAGCAGGTGGTCGAGACCCTCCGTGCCGCGCCCCCTCCGGGCCGGGTCGGTCTGACGAGCCAGATCGCGGCGCTGCGCGCAGGCCCTCGTCTCAACGCCGAGGAGCAGGCGCTGCGATCCATGACCGATCCGTTGCCCGGCGATACCGACGTCGCCTACCGCACGGCCATGCAGACACCTGTGCCCGCCGAACTCGTGGTCGCGGCCGAGAGGCTCCTCAAAGGTCAAAAGGCCTTGCTCGAGAAACACCCGCGCTTTGCGAACCTCGGGGCCACGGGGTTTCTTCCCCTCCTGCGCCTCATAGACCCGCGCTTCGGCCGCTTGCCGAAAACCATTCACGACACCCATTCCCACGCGACCCACGGCAAGAACGGGGGCTTTGGCACCTACGAGATGAAGTTCGGCGGCAACATGCCCGACGACGTCCGTGGCGATTCCGCCAAAGAATCCCGATGGCTCGTCGACCGACTGCGAGCTCAGGCAACGAGCGGCAAGACCGTCGTGTTCGCTGTCGAACCTCATTTGCCTTCACCGAAGCCCGGAGAGACGTGGACGACGGTGTCTCCCGACGGAAAGAATGTACCTGGCTATTACCTCTCGCGCGACGAGCACGGTCGTACCATCATGGGCCAAGCTCTCGTCGAAGATGGAGTGATCCGCAACGACCAAATCGCTTTTGACCGGTACGGAAACCAGGTGACCGCTCCCTTCTCCATGACCGTCGAGGAGTTCGAGCAGAAGATGGGGGTCAAGGTACCTCCCGGCACCGAGGCTCTCGATTTCGTAACGTCGCTGGTGGACTGCGACCTGCATTACCCCGACGTGGTCATCGATCGCTGGCATGCCGAAAACCACGCTGCGCTCATGCGGGAGGAGCGTTCGCTATATGGCAGCAACATCATCGGTGACGCTTACATCATCGGTCTCACCGCTGGCGATCCCATGGCGCCGGACAGCGACCGCAATGTCTTCGATTCGTTACGGGCCCTCAATCGCGTCGAAGCGGAATATCAAGTGGGGGAGGGGGCGCTCAAGGCCATTTGGGGGGAGACGAACCTCTCGAAAGAGGTGGTCCACGAGATGGGCGGCCAGGTGCCACTGAGCCGCATGTCTGAGGTCCAGCTCGACCACCTCGACGGGTGGACGCGCGCCATCGGACAGACCGGCATGCCCGTGATCATTCACTGTGACAGCGGCACCCCGGCACAAGGACTCAACAAGGTGACGAGTAACCTCGCCACGTTCCTCTTGCCCTCGAACCTCGAGAACGTCGAGCCCTTCATCGCCTACGCAAATCGTAATCCTGACACCGATGTCATCTGGGCCCACGCGGGGCTTGGTTTCACGGTGCAAATGCCGCCGGGCTACCTCACCACATTGCAAGAGGTCCTCGACCGCTGCCCCAACGTCACTATCGACATCTCGTGGGACGCCATTCACGGCTACATGAAGCAAGACCTGCAGGGCTGGGCCACGTTCCTAGGGAACAATCGTGACCGCCTCTATTTCGGCAGTGACACCATCGCCACCACCCAGAACCCGGCAGAGAACAGCCGCATCGACGTGGCGCGTAACCTGGCCCGCATCGGCCTCATCGAACAGCTCGACCTCATCGATCCCACCCTCAAAGAACTTCTCTTCTCCGGAAACTTCTCGAGGGGAATAGAGACCGGTGTAGAACGCGCCATTGCCTTTCGCACTGACGAGAAAAACAGTGCGTGGCTTCAGAGAGAGGGCCACAAGCGTGGAGAAGCACCTCCGCGTATCTGGCAACGCGACGAGGCAGGGGCGTTTCAGCTGGTGGAGAATCCAGCTCATCGCCAGCGGGACCCCGCGTAGCGAAAGTGCGCCGTGCCGGTCCACCACACGAGGGGCAGGATGAACGACGGAAACGGAGACCGGGGGAGTCCCCATACGCCAGCCCATCCCGGCAACGGCGTAGCCTCGATGATGAAGCCGGCGACGCCCACGACGATAGAGCCAGTGATGGCAGGGGAGATCGCCGACATTGTCATCCGCTTCGGCTCGGCGCGCTGGGTCACCATGCCATTCCTCGTGCTGGGCGTATGCGCCGCTGTCGTTGGGCTCGTGACCTATGCCCCGGGCGCAGACTCGGAGAAAGCGCTACGGCAACTCCTGGGCCTGGTGCTCGGCCCCCTCACCGTCGCGGTAGTGTTGGCTTTTGCCAGCGCCCTCATCGTGGGTTGGTTCTGGAAGGTGCGGGCTGAGCTCGCCCTGCGAGCCCTCGACGTCGAGCCATCGCTGCGCAAGCGGGCTTACCAAGTGGCGTTGGCTGCTCGTCGGTCGCCGCGGGCATGGTTCATTCCCCGAACACAACGGAAGGCACGCATCGTGCGAGCGTTGCTCGAGATAACGCACGAAATTGGGCACAAATAGCTCCGCAGACGCAGTCTCCTGGTAAAGCGGGGCAACGTCACGTACGTCGACCAACGGACTTGAATCTCTCGAGGATGGTCCTCTTCACGGGCTCCTTGGGCTGCTTGGCGAAGACCACGGCGCGACGACTCGCTGCCTGGGAGCCCTTCATGGCTCCCACCTTGCGGAATCGGCGCTTCAGCTCGTGGTGGATGCGCTCCTCGAGATGGGTCGACGTCAACTGCAACGTCTTCCATCTGTCGGAGTTCTCACGGTGTGGACTGACCGGAGAACCGCGGCAGGTCACTCGAGCGGTGCGCGGCGGCCTATGGCAAGATCAAGGCCGCTCCTGCATTGTCTTCCGCGCCTCGATGCGCACGACATTCTCGGCCGCTCGGAGGTCCGAAGAACTTCGCCCCCTTCCTCCTGGTCGTTGCACTCGCTGCGGGCCCCTCGGCAGCGCCCGGACCGACCTCCGAACGCGAGACATTGCCGTCGTGTGCCGAGGTGTGGAGCGCGCTTCCCATCGACGCACTCGGCGGACTAGGTGTGCTAGCCGCGAGCGTGATCGAAGTGAGCCACGCGGGCGTGAAGGTCCCGCAGCGCTGCCACCTCCCAGCGCGTCCCGACTGGACCCTCGTATTATTGGCGCCCGGGCTTCCACCCATCGACCTCGTCGGGGTTCCCGCCGCCGACGAGGGAGCGCTCTGCGCCGGCGACGACAAGCCCCGCTTCTCACGCCTGAGCGCGGCGGCAACGGCGCCGCTC
>JBMTAX010000298.1:0-4637 GCA_049429145.1 Myxococcota bacterium | reverse complement strand
GGGCAACACCGTGTGGGGGCAAACGCCATCGACCGAGGTTTCAAATGGCAGCTTGTGACCGTCGTGGAGGGGGAGCAGCGCGAGGTGGCGTTCTCTTTCGTGGAGGACCCGCTGAGTCGTGTGTACGCGGCGGCCGACCCCAATGAAGCGCTGCATTGGATTGTGAAGGGCGGGAGTGTGCGGGGAGAAGGCGGGTACGGGGAGGCCGTCGAATACTTTCGCAAGGCGCTCACGATGGATCCCGACAACGTCTCCGCGCATCGTGAGCTTGCGCGCACGTTGCCGGGCATTCAGGATTGGCAGGGGGCGCTGCAGCACGCGGAGCGTTACCTCGAACTCGACCCTGCGGCGCCAGACGCTGACTTCACGCGCGAGGTCATCGCCGAGTTGAAACGGCGCATCGCCGGTTTGCCTTTTTCGTGGGAGTCGAAGTGAGGCATGCCTGCAGCGTGCGTAACTCGTCAACGGCGTTCATCGCGTGCTATCTCGCCGACATGAGGGGTTCATGAACCATACTCCACGCGGCCCGCTCTTCTTTCTCGCTCTCGGTGTCTTGTGCGGCGGGCTGTCCACCGCCGGGGTGTTGTATGCGCAACAGCGGCAAAGTCCCGTCGCTGCCGAAGCCGGTGCGCCTTTTGACCTCGTGGACACACCCGGGTCGACGTTCCTGCTGAACCGCCACAGCGGTGAGGTGTGGCGCTTAGGCTTCACCGAGGTGCGCGGTGAGCGTCACTGGTTTGGGACCTTCGTGCCCCTGCAGCCAGGCTTGACCTTTGAGGCCTTCCAACAGCGATTGCGTCGTCAGATCGGCGAGGAGTAGCCAGGATGACGAGCCTCCCCACCGCACCGTGCACCCAGTGTCGTCAGCTCGTGGTCTACGGGCAGCGGTCGTGCATGCATTGCGGCACCACTTTCCAGTACGGACCTCAGGCTCCGCCCGAGCCCACCATGGCCCAGGTGCAGCTGGCACTGGCCACGGCGTTTGCCGCACAGGGCGGGCCCGCGCTCCCTCCGCCTGCGCATGGTGCTCCTCCGCCCTCAACGCGTGTGCAGGCCGGTCCGATGATCGCGAGCGATGCGACACCCGGGCCAGCCTACAACGCCGCGGAGGAAACATTTGATACGGGGCGGTATGACCTCGCCACCCAGGCGCAAGTCACGACTGAGGCCATTCCTGGATTTGTCGACTCGACCCTCTTCAAGGCATTCACCCCCACAAACGTCGAGACGGAGCAGGTCGAGGGCTTGGAAGCAACAGGCTTTGGCATGGTGAGAGACGCTCCCCCTGCGGAGTTCGTTCCCGTGGAAACAACTTCCTACGGCGAGGTCGGTCTGGTGGCGACGGAAGCCATTCCTGGATTTGTCGACTCGACCCTCTTCAAGGCGTTTACCCCAAGCAGCGTCGAGACAGAGGTGGTGGAGGGCTTCGAGGCGGGCGCCAGCGCGTTCTCTCTCCGCCCGGCGCGTCGAGTTGTAGCGGCAGACGACGGTACGGCCTGCAGCGAGTGTGGCACCCATCACCAGAGCTCCCTTTGTCCGACCTGCGGAGCGAGGCGTCGGGGCGACTGAGCGGGTTGAGGCCGGAACCTGGGTCTCTCCGGAGC
Organism: Myxococcota bacterium; assembly: GCA_049429145.1. GTDB lineage: Bacteria > Myxococcota > UBA727 > UBA727 > CAYLZW01 > JBMTAX01. The sequence goes on along the minus strand of JBMTAX010000298.1, from coordinate 3,033 downwards.
GGCGTTGCAAGAAGGGGCTTTGCAGTCCCGGCACGCGGCGTATCCTCGACTCCGTGCCACAGACTGAGAACGCGCCCCTTCGCCTCCCGCCTGAACTCCGTCGTCCGCGGAGCGCCCGGCAGCTGTCCGAGGTGAAGGCGCTGTTGCGGCGGAGCAGGCTTGTGACCGTCTGCGAGGAGGCCCGCTGCCCCAACATCGGGGAATGCTTTTCGCGCAAGACCGCGACCTTCATGATTCTCGGTGACACCTGCACCAGGCGTTGTCACTTCTGTAACGTGAAGACCGGGCGTCCAGGGGAACCGGACGTCGACGAGCCTCGCGCTCTGGCGGAGGCAGCCGCTTCCCTTGGCCTCGACCACGTCGTCATTACCTCGGTCGACCGCGACGAGCTTGAGGATTGTGGTGCCGACCATTGGGCGGCGTGCATTCGTGCGGTGAAAGACCGCCTGCCTTCGGCCGAGGTCGAAATCCTCACCCCGGACTTCAAGGGACGGCCAGAACTCATCGACCGCGTCCTCGCGGCCGGGCCCAGCGTCTTCAACCACAACATCGAGACGGTCTCTCGTCTGTACAGAAAAGTGCGTCCCCAAAGCCGGTGGGAGACCACCTGTGAGGTGCTGCGGTACGTGGCGACATCGGGGCATCCGGCAGTGAAGAGCGGTCTGATGGTGGGGCTCGGCGAGACAGATGATGAGGTGCTGGAAACCCTGCGCACCCTGCGTGAACTCGGCGTGCACATCGTGACCATCGGGCAATACATGCGTCCCACCCTGCGACATTGGGAGGTCGACCGCTACGTCGACGAGGCGCGCTATGAGCGCTACCGCGAATATGGGGAGGAACTCGGATTTACCCACGTCTTTGCGGGGCCCTTTGTGCGTTCGAGCTATCACGCGAAAGAGGCGGCTTTCGCGCACCGGAGCCACGACGCTGCGCATAAGGGCAGCGCGAGGCGACTCACGGTGTTGTCGTGAAGCGGTCTGTGCGTGTCGAACTGTTCGGCACCTGCCTGACAGGGGCGCTGCTTTGCCTGGCCTGCACGACGTTGCGTACCGGGGTGGCATTTACCCCTCATGCCGACGCACCGGAGCTCACGACGAGGCCAGACGGGTGTTACGTTGAGGTGCTCGAGCTTGGCCGTGAGCCTAGGCGCCGCTACCTCGCCGTGGGGACTTTACAGCTGCGCGTGTCTGACGAGGACCTGCGATTTCCCGCCGTTTCCGTGGCCGATCGATTTCGTAAGGCGGGTTGTGAGTATGGCGTCTTCCTCGTCAAGGACATTAAGGCCTTCCCCGACCCGGGGCGAGGTGTCGTCGAGTATTCTGCCACTGCAGCCCTGTGGCTCGACGACCAGGGAATTCCGATCGTCGTGCCCACGGGCGCTGCTCAATGAGTGACCTGCGGCGGTTTTCTGCGATCGTCGTCGAGAATCTGGCGCAAACGCGCTCATGGAGAGGACGATGAAGCTCCATTGGCAAGTGAGCCTTGGCATGGCGCTTGGCGCCGGACTGGGTTTGGCCCTGCAGTTCCTGGACGGCATGCCGTCGACGGGCGTAAACCTCGCGGTTGCCGACAGCGGCGTTCAGATTGCAGCGCTGACAGGTGCGGCGCAGAAATCGACGTTACAGATCGGAGAGCGGGTGACTGCCGTCGTGCTCGATCACGACGGGGCTGAGGAACGGCTCGTTCCTATTGGGAGCGTCGCTGCCTTCGAAGAGATCGCTCGACGTGCGGAGGTTGGCGACCAGCTACAGCTCGTCGTGGAAGGCCGAAGCCAGCCCGTGCCCCTGACCGTCTTCTTGGGGAGCGCGTCCCCACGGGCGAAGGCGATCGCTCCTTTCGCCTTTGTCGGCGGACTTTTCCTCGCGCTCCTGAAGATGCTCATTGTGCCGTTGGTGTTCACCTCAATCGTCAGTGGAGTCGCCAGCATCGGCACGGGCACCGAGCTGCGCCGCCTCGGAAGCCGGACACTTGGCTACTACATGGCGTCGAGTCTGGTGGCGATTCTCGTCGGCCAACTGGTCGTCAACGTGATGCAGCCGGGCACGGGGGCTCAACTTGGGCTCGGTTCCCTCGCCCCCGAGACCCTCGCCCCTGAGTTCAGTGTCCTCGAGGTGCTACAGCGTATGGTGCCTCCCAACGTCGTGGCCGCCATGTCGGACAACAGCGCGATGCTCCAGATCATCTTCTTTGCGGTGTTGCTCGGCGTGTTCATCACTCGAACGCCTTCGCCTCATGGCCCCCGCATCAAGGAACTTTTCGATAGCCTCGTCGAGGTGATGATGCGTATCGGTACCGCGGTGCTGCGGCTCATCCCGCTGGGTGTCTGCGCGCTGCTCGTACAAACCGTCGCATCGACCGGCTTCGGCCTCTTTCAACCTCTGCTCTTTTACATGGCGACGGTCGTGCTCGCGTTGATGTTGCATGGGTTCGTGGTCTTGCCGTTGGTGCTGCGGTTCCTCGGCGGCGTATCGCCCCTCGCGTACGCGCGCGCCATGGCCCCGGCGCTTATGACTGCCTTTTCTACCTCGTCGTCGAGCATGACGCTGCCGGTCACCCTCGAGACAGTGGAACAGCGGGGGCGGGTGAGCCCAAAGGTTTGCTCCTTCACGGTTCCGCTCGGAGCGACCATCAATATGGATGGCACCGCGCTGTACGAGTGCATCGGAGTCATCTTTCTCGCGCAGTACTACGCCAGCGCGGGAGGCTATGAACTCACCCTTGGACGCCAAGGGCTCGTGGTGTTCCTCGCACTTGTCGCCAGCGTTGGAGCTGCGGGTATCCCTTCTGCCGGGTTGGTGATGATGTTGACCATCCTGAGCGCTTTGGGGTTGCCCCTCGAGGGCGCAGCCCTGTTGCTGGCCATCGATCGCCCCCTCGATATGCTACGCACCACCGTCAACGTATGGTCTGACACGGTGGCGGCTGCCGTCATCGCTCGAGGCGAGGGGGCCCGAGCGTTGGGGCCAACCGTCGAAGCGGCGGCGACGGGCGGGTAGCCGCTTCGCTCCGCGGTGATAAGCTTCCGCGCAT
>JBMTAX010000297.1:0-4649 GCA_049429145.1 Myxococcota bacterium | reverse complement strand
TCTTCGGACTCGGTGACGGTGGCGACAAGCTCGGGCGGGGGGTGCGGCCGAACGTTGTCGTGGAAGAGGGGACCGACGTCGAGGTGGATGTTTTGCTCACCAAGATCGCCGATGTCACCTGTGCTCGCAGCCCCCAGGCGGAGGGTCGTTACTTTCACACCGCCACGCTGTTGCAGGATGGGCGCGTTTTGCTCGTCGGCGGCGCGAACACCGACGCCGGCCCGGGCACGAGTTCCCAGGAGCTGCTCGCCTCTCAAAGCGCCGAACTGTTCGACCCCGGCACGGGCACCTTTGCCCCCGCCGGCACACTGTCGTCCCCCCGCATGTTCCACAGCGCAACGCTGCTCTACGACGGGCGCGTCGCTATCGCAGGCGGGGCCCAGGAGATGCGGGTCGAGCGAGGCACGGCGGGGGTCTTCCCACTCCAACCGCAGCTCGTGCTCGATACCGTGGAGATTTGGGACCCTGGTCTAGAACGCTTCGATGCAGAGGCGACCGTGGTCGACCCCGAAGGCCCGCGGGTCTTCCACGCGGCAACCCTCACGAGTGACGGCTACCTGCTGCTGACGGGTGGTATCCCTGCGGCCGTCGCGCCCTACGACCTCTCGAATGCGATGGACTCGACGACGCTGTGTGGCGGCAAAGCACTCACCTGCACGGTGGGTCCCGCGATGCAGCGACGGCGAGCTGGCCACCACGCCGTGCTTCTCGATGAAAGCGACGTGATCATTATCGGGGGCAGCATCGACGCGAGTGGCGACGGGCACCTCCCCGAGGTGCAGCGTGCCGGGGACGATGCCTTCGCGCTGCATGCAGGACCAGGCTTCACCGACGGCCGCAGCAATCTCTTCTTCGCGGCCCTCACCCGATACGAGACCTTCCGGGCACTGCTCGCCGGTGGTCTGCGTCGTGACGAAAACGCTCGCTTTTCGCCAGCGACGGTGACGGTGGATGGGGTGGCCAAAGGCCCTGCGTACGTCCTCGACGGCCTCGGCCAGAGCGCGGTGTCGTTGTCGGCAGGGCCAGCCGACGGCAGCCCGCTCTCGATCCCCGAGCCATCCTTCTTGGGGGGAGTGGCGGCTCTGCCTGACGGGTTGCGAGCAGTCGTGGCGGGAGGTTTCCGCTCCCTCGACCTCGAGCCCAGCGACCAGCTCGCCCAGTTCACAGAGGCTTCGCTCACCATCGCCGCTATCTCCGTGGGAGGCCAAACCCGGAAGCTGCGGGAAGCTCGGGGCGGGCTGACCGCCCTCGGGGTCGACAACGGAACAGTGCTTTTCGCCGGCGGGGCGAGCCCGGGCGCGGAAGACGGCCGCTTTCCCAACACGACCGCCGAGCTGTTCACCGACGCGAAGGACCCGACCCCATGAACAGCCACAATCATCGAATGTTTGGGCTTCTGCTCGCCGTGTCGCTGCTCTCGGCCTCGGGACCGACGATGGCCCGTTCAGGAACGGCTACTCTCGCCAGCGACACTGACGCTGCGACGCCTGTCCAGGCGGAGGATGACATGCCCATGGGTGACGGGGATATGCCCGAGGGGGACTATGACCTTGCGGATGACGATGTCCCGGCCCCGGCAGCAGAGGATGACACCAGCGACGACGACGACGACGACGACGGTGCCGAAGATGACGCGGACGATAGCGGCGATGATGTGAGCGACGCGGAGACCGAGGCTCCCACCGATGAGGGCCCTCTCGACGAAAGCGAGCCATTTCCAGAGGGCGAGGCGTCGGCCACACCGCCGCCCGCACCACGGCGATTTGTGACCACCGAGTCCACCGCCGCCGTTGCAGAGCCCGAGGACGAAGGGGAGGACAGCTCGACGTGGTGGATCGCGGGGGCTGGAGCGACCCTGGGGGTGGCGGTTCTGACGGGGCTCGCCGCAGCTACGTATTTCCTGCTCGATGAGTTTGGGCTTGGCTCGGGCTCGGTCACCGTAACGCCTCGCTGAAGGTCGCCGACGGGAATAGCGAAGGCACGGTCACGGCTTGACGTTGCGGCGAGGTCTGTGGGTACACAGGCAGACGGGGTCGCTCGCTGTGTACGGGCACGAGGAGCACGGACATGCCGGGGAAAAAGCGGAGTTCACCGCTGCTCAGACGAGTGCTCACATGGGGCGCCCTCTCGGTCGCATTTTGTATCGGTTGCAGCGCAGCGGGACTCGCGGTGATGGCCCGCGATCTGCCGACCCTGCGCAGCCTCGAAGACTACAGCCCCCCGGTCACCAGCCATGTCTACGATGCCAACGGGCACGTCGTCGCGCGTTTTTACGAACAGCGACGGACCGTGATCCCCGTAGAGCGCATTCCCGCCCATGTGAAGAACGCCTTCCTCGCTGCAGAGGACGCGGAGTTCTATATGCACGAGGGCATCGACTGGACCGCGGTCTTCGCCTCGGTGCTCAATGAACTCAAGGTGAAGGCCTTCGGCGGTTCTCGACGAGGAGGGAGCACCATCACGCAGCAGACCGCGAAGACGCTGTTGCTCTCCCCCGAGCAGACCTACTCGCGGAAGCTCAAGGAAATGCTGCTCGCGAAGCGCATCGAGGAGGAGCTCACGAAGGATGAGATCCTGCACCTGTACCTGAACCAGATTTATTTTGGGCATGGTGCTTATGGCATCGAAGAGGCTGCTCGGACGTATTACGGCCGCGGCGTGGCGCAGCTCACCCTCGGACAAGCCGCGTCCCTTGCCGCCGTCCCGAAGAGCCCGAGCCGCATCAATCCCTTCGCGAACCCGGCGCGTGTCAGGTCGAGAAGAGCGTACGTCCTCGACCAGATGGTGAAACATGGTTTCGCAACTACCGGCGATGTAACGCGCGCGAAGCAAGAGGCGGTGCGGGTACACGTAGAGCCGCCGGAGTACCTCGACACTGCACCCTACTATGCCGAGGCAGTGCGACGGACCCTCGTCGAACGATACGGGGAACACATGGTCAATGCGGGGGGGCTGAAGGTCTACGCCGCCCTCGACGCACAGCTTCAGGTTGCTGCAACGAGAGCGCTCAAGGATGGGCTCCGCGCCGTCGACAAACGGCAAGGATGGCGCGGTCCGCTGGTGCGACTCGACCCAGATGACGCGAAATTGTTTCGTGAGGCGCTAGAGGATGAGCGACGACGACGATTCCCTCCAGAAGAGACTCCGGAGCTCAATGACGGCCAGGTTGAAGGTGTCCCCATCTGGGATTTGTCTCCCCTTCGCACGACCGAGCTCGGCGCGTACCTTGCCGCCGGTCGGACAGAGGAAGAGGCCCGTCACGACGACGCCGACGGTGATTCGCCACCGGAGGATCCGGAGGAGAAAAGCGCGCGTCGCTGGCCGCCTCTTCGTGCAGTGAAGATTGCGCACGTCAAGACGGGCCAGATCGTCGGTGGCGTTGTCACCAAGGTCGACCCAGTAGAGAAGCGGGCGGTCGTCGATCTGGGCACCTTGGACGTCGTCATCCCGTTGTCCGGCATGTCATGGGCGCGGGCCTTCGACCCGGCGAAGGCAACGCGCGCACCGAAAAGCCCGATGGAGGTACTGCGCGTAGGCGACGTCGCGCTCGTGAAGATTGAGGGCATCGTCACCAGCCGCAAGGACAAGCAGGGCAAGCCCCTGCGACCGTGGCTAGAAGGATCGCTGGAGCAGGAACCTCTGGTGGAGGGAGCACTGGTCGCCGTGGACCCTCATTCCCACCGGGTCCTTGCCCTCGTGGGAGGCTATGATTTCGAGCGTTCGAAGTTTGACCGCGCGAGCCAAGCGTGGCGCCAACCGGGATCCTCTTTCAAACCCTTCATCTACGCCCTCGGGATCGAAGAGCGTCGCTTCACACCCGTCGGGTTTCTGGAAGGTGGCCAGACCCGTCTCATCACCGACGCCCCCAAGGTCTTCTTCGATCGCTGGACGGGGAAGAAGTGGGCACCGAAGAACTCAGGCAACCAATTTCGCGGCGACGTAACGCTGCGTACCTGCCTGACTTATTCGGTGAACACCTGCAGCCTCTCGATCCTCGAGACCATTGGCGTGGAGCGCGTCGACAAGTTCGCCCATGCTCTCGGACTCGCGAGCAAAGAACATCCCGTACCCCAGAACCTCACCTTGGCCCTCGGGACCGGCGAGGTCACTCCGCTACACTTGGTCAATGCCTACTCTGTGTTCCCGGGGGGCGGTCTATATGCCCCGCCCGTCCTGATCGAAAAAGTGAAGCGTCCAGACGGAAGCGTGCTGGAAACCGCGCGGAGCGAGCCGGTGCAGGTGTTGAGCGCATCGACGTCCTTCGTGATGAGCGACCTTATGAAGTCGGTGGTGGAAAACGGCACGGCGACGGGTGCGAAGAAGCTCGGTCGCGTTGTCGCTGGAAAGACGGGGACTACGAACGAGGCTCGCAGCGTGTGGTTCGTCGGTTTCACGCCGGACATTGTCGCGGGCGCCTATGTGGGCTTCGACAACAATGAGCCGCTGGGAAACCGCGAATACGGCGGCAAGGCAGCACTGCCCATCTGGCTCGATTTCATGCGCGAAGCTGTGCGCGAGCGACCAGACCGTGACTTCAGCATGCCTGACGACGTGGTTCGCCGCACCATCGACACACGGACCGGTCTGCTCGTCGAAGAAGCCGCCAAGAAAGCGGCAGCCGCTATTAATTACGAAAGCGTAGGTACGAT
>JBMTAX010000296.1:0-4650 GCA_049429145.1 Myxococcota bacterium | reverse complement strand
GTCAGGCGGCCCTTTTTCCCGAGGAACTCGACGCGGATGTGCTCGAGCGACTCGAGAGAGGTCGTCTCCCGCAGCGCATTTTCAGCGTCACGTCGAAGCTCAGTCAGCTCTTGTTGGAGGATGGCCACTGCCACGGCTCGTGCTCCTGCGTTCGTTAGGAAGGGAAACCTGCCTCAACGGTTCGCCGGCGACAACCCTGCGGAAGCGGTCGGTGTCGCGGCGCTAGATCGCAAGAGCGGGCCCGAAGGCCCGCCCCTGCGACGAATCCACCTGAGCGTGTCGCCCCGCAGGGCTCAGCGGCCAGCGGCGAGCTGTGCTACCGCCTGGAAGCCCTTCGGGTCGTTCGCTGCCAAGTCCGCGAGGACACGGCGGTCGAGGTCGACCCCAGCCTTCTTGAGCCCACCGATGAGCGCGCTGTAGCTCAGCCCGTTCATCCGTGCAGCGGCGTTGATACGCGCGATCCACAGCTTGCGGAACGCCCGCTTCTTCACCTTGCGGTCGCGGTATGCGTAGACGAGCGCCTTCTGAACGCTCACCACCGCGACACGATACAGCCGATTGCGGGTCCCGATGTGGCCCGAAGCCAGTTTCAGGATACGCTTACGACGACGACGAGCCTTGAATCCACGTGTTACACGAGCCATGACGAACCTCCTGCCTCAGACCAAATAGGGGATCTGACGAGCGACGAGGCCGGCATCTCCCTTGACCATGTAGTTGGCTTTGCGCTGTTGGCGCTTGTGCTTGCGGGTCTTGTTGCTCAGGTTGTGGCGATGACCCTTCGACGCAAACTTCACCTTACCCGTGCCGGTGACGGTGAAACGCTTCGCAGCGGCGCGGTTCGTCTTCATCTTGGGCTTTATGCCCCGCTTCTTGTTACATCCCGCCATGGCGGTTCTCCTTCGTGAGCTTGTCCGGCGGCACGGCCCATCCGTGCACTTGTCCAGGCCGACGAGCAACGCGATGAGCGGCTTGTAGCCGAGTGCGCCAAGGGCGCAAGAGGGACCTACGTGCTTCTATGACAAAGACGCTGGCCCCCTGTTGAGGAAGCCAGCGCCTCGGTGGAACGCAAGTCTTTCAGGCGTCGCTGGAGGGCGATGGAGCCCCCACGCGCGTGATCTCCGGTCCAGACCGTCGAGGCGGCCCACCGTCGCCACGAGGCGCGGGTGTGGGCGCCGGGGGGCCGGGAGGTGCTTGGCGCTTCGCCTTGCCTGGGGCGATCACCATGAACATCTGCCGACCTTCCATGCGCGCATGGGACTCGACGAGAGCGATATCGGACAACGCCTCGGCGACGCGCTTGAGAATGTCCTGGCCAATCTCGGGGTGGACGATCTCCCGCCCGCGGAACATGATGGTGACTTTGCTCTTGTTTCCTTCCTCGAGGAAACGGCGCAGCCGGGTCACCTTTACGTCAAAGTCGTGTTTGTCCGTCTTCGGACGGAACTTTACTTCTTTGACCTCGAACTGTTTCTGGTTCTTCTTCGCCTCGTTTGCCTTCCGCTTCTGCTGATACTTGAACTTCCCGTAGTCCATGATCTTGCAGACGGGCGGCCGCGCCGTGGGCTGAACCTCAACGAGGTCTAGCTCTTCGCCCTCGGCGAGACGGAGGGCCTCTTCGGTCGGCAAGATGCCGAGCTGGCTTCCGTCAGAGCCGATGACTCGAACTTCGCGCACACGAATGCGGCGGTTGACGCGGGGCTCATTGCTGCGGTCGGGCAATGCGCCGCCGCGGCCACGAGGTCCACCGGCCCCTGGGGGGCCTCCTGCGGGCCCTGGGGGCCCTCCTGCGGGCCCCGGGGGCCCTCCTCCTGGTCCTGGAAATGCGATGACCGAGCTCCTGGGCTGGGCTCTCCAGGACCTGTGTCCCGAGAGCGGGTGAACGACTCCCGACGAAAATGCGCGAGAGGCCGGGTGAGATGCCGTGAAACTGGAACCGCCGCAACGGGGAAGATGCAGCGACCCGATCCTGGGCTGAGTGTAGCGGCTTGTCGAGCCCGCACCTACTCCGCAGAGAGAGCACCCGGATCAGGGTCCAGGTGCGTCGGCTCTGGCACACGAGCCTCTGCCCCGAGCCAAGCCCGCAGCTCATCGAGGGACAAAAAGCCCTTGTCGGTGCCGTCTCGCAGGCGTACCGAGGCACCGCCCTGCTCCGCCTCTTTGTCGCCCACCACCAACATCACCGGGATCTTCTCGAGCTGGGCCTCACGGATCTTGGCGCCGAGCTTCTCGCTCGAGGTGGGTACATGCACTCGCAGGCCATGGGCACGCAGCGCGTCTCCTATACGCTGCGCGTGCTCCAGGTGACGGTCGGCGATGGTCAACACCCGCACTTGCTCAGGCGCCAACCACAGCGGGAACGCCCCGGCGTAGTGCTCCACGAGGACCCCGATGAAGCGCTCGATAGAGCCAAGCAGCGCCCGATGCAGCATCACCGGTTGCTCCGGCTTTCCTTCCCGGTTGATGAAGGTGAGGTCGAAGCGTTGGGGATTATTGAAGTCGTACTGCAGTGTCGAGCACTGCCACATGCGCCCCAGACAGTCCTTCAGCTTGATGTCGATCTTCGGTCCGTAGAACGCGCCTCCCCCTTCGTCGACGACGTAACGCATCCCGAGACGCTTGACGGCGTCCTCGAGAGAGCGCTCGGCGCGATCCCACTCCGCCACCTCACCCACGAATTTCTCTGGACGGGTCGAGAGGTTCACCTCGAACTCCGAGAAGCCAAAGGTCTGCAGCATGCGCAGGATGAAGCGCAGCACCCTGTCGATCTCGTCGTCGACCTGGTCCCAGCGGCAGAAGATGTGCGCGTCGTCTTGGGTAAAGCCACGCACCCGCATCAAACCATGCAGCACACCGGCCAGTTCATACCGGTAGACCGTGCCAAGCTCGGCGAGACGGAACGGGAAATCGCGGTAGGACCGAGCCCTGCTCTTCACCATCATGATGTGAAAGGGGCAGTTCATGGGTTTCGCGATATATTCCTGCCCGTCTATCTCCATGGGGCTGAACATCGACTCTCGATAAAAGTCCCAGTGGCCCGAGACCTTCCAGAGGTCGCTCTTCGCCAAGTGTGGCGAGAAGACGATGTCGTAGCCACCCTCGGTGTGCATCTTGCGCCACTGGTCCTCGACGAGAGTGCGGACCTTGCCGCCCTTCGGGAGCCACAGGACGAGACCAGGGCCCACATCCTCGTGGAACTGGCGCTCCACCTGGAACGAAAGGCGCAGGCCGATTTCGCGCCCGAGTTCGGCCTGAAGCGCCTCGCTGACCCGCGTGCGAAGCAACTCCCCACGCTCCCCTAGAGCGGTGAGGTCGACCTCTCCCGCCGCGGCCGAGATCTTCACATGGACCCGGGCTTCGTCGTCGTCCGTCGCGTCAGGGCGCACCTCGAAACGGGGCGGCTTGAAGCGCAGCTCCGTTGGGTGCTTCAAGGCAGAGCGCACCTGCTTCTCGACGGCGTGGGCGATCAGCGACTCGACGCTGCGATCGGCGAGAGCGGGAGAGACCTCGACTCCCACATACAGCTCGCTCTGCCGCGGCTCGGTGTACTCGTGGTGGTCGTAGCGCTCGCTGACGAGGAAGAGGTCGAGTTCCTTGCCGAGGCGGCGATGATCACGGCGCTTCGCCTCCTCGATCATGTGCAGGTAGTCGTCGAGGTCCTGCTTGCGGGGGAAAGCGATCCCGCTGATGCGTTGCAAAGCTTCGCGCGAAGCGTCGGCGCGCCAATACGCGCCCGACGTCGTGAGGAGCTTGAACGCCTTGATGAAGCCGGTGTGCGGCAGGTGGGGTCCGCGGCACAGGTCGATGAACTCGGCGTTTTGATAGAGGGTGACGTCTTCTCCCGCAGGGATCCACTCGAGGATCTCGGGTTTGAAGCGCTGGCCGAGGTCGGCGAATAGCTGTCGGGCCTCCTCTTTGCCGACGACTTTCCGCTCAAAGCTCTGCTTGTCGGAGATGATCTTGCGCATCTCCCCATCGATCTTCTCGAGGTCATCTGGCGTAAAGGAACGCCCGATGTCGAAGTCGTAGTAGAATTCGCCGTCGTGGGAACGCGGCCCCATGGTGACCTGGGCGCCCGGAAACAGGCGGACCACGGCGGTGGCCAACACGTGCTCCGCGGAATGGCGCAAGGTATCGAGCCCTTCGGGCGAGTCGGCCTTGAGCAACTGCACCCGCTGTCCGTCGCGGAGCGGCACGCGGACGTCTTGTACTTCGCCATCTACGCGAGCGACCACGACATCCCGGGCAAGTCCCTCGGAGATACTGCGCGCCAGGTCGAGGGCGTTCGCACCGGCGGACACCTCGCGCTTCGAACCGTCTGGCAACTCGATGCTGATCATGGACATCACCCACACTCCTTCTCCGCGCCGATACGAGGGGCCGCGGTCTCGGTACGCGCCTAAGCGGCCACGCAAAAAAACAAAACCCCGCGTTTCCGCGGGGCTTCGTGGTAGGCGCGACTGGGATTGAACCAGCGACCCCCACCGTGTCAAGGTGATGCTCTACCACTGAGCTACGCGCCTTCAGGGTCGACGTCTCCTACCGATGTCACGGGTGGGTTGTCAACAGCTTCATCCCCACTCTTTTTTTCGCTGCGCTTTTTTCTCGGCTTCGCAGGGAAACCCTGAAGATGTGGTAGCTGACCTAAGC
>JBMTAX010000295.1:0-4667 GCA_049429145.1 Myxococcota bacterium | reverse complement strand
CGCCCTGGAGCTCGAGCAGGCGTGGCTCCTCACGCTGAGGGCAGCGCACCTGCGCGCACAACGAGGGCGGTCAGCCAAAGAGTCGAGCATGGCGAAGCTTGCGGCGACGGAGACGGCGGGGCGGGTCGTCGACCGCATGCTGCAGCTGCACGGTGGGTACGGTTATGTACGCGACTACGCGATCGAACGCCTGTACCGCGACGCCAGGGTCACTCGGATTTACGAGGGCACCAGCGAGGTGCAGCGCATCGTCATCGCCCGGGAAGTATTGCAGGGGCAATGACGCCGGGGCGGCGTCGGGCAGTCCGGCTCGATAGCGCCCTCCGGGTTACGACGATAGCGCCATTGCCGATGGCTAAGCGACGCGGGCGCGCGTTGACGTCGTCGAGCCCTCCCGCGGAGGGATGAAGGTCATGGCGCGCTCCGCCATCGCTGTGATGGTCAGCGACGGGTTGACGCCAGGGTTCGCACTCATGGCGGAGCCGTCGATGACGTAAAGTCCTGCATACCCGTGTACGCGATGCTGGTGGTCGATGACCCCTTCGGCTGCATCTTTGCCCATGCATGCGCCGCCCAGAATGTGAGCGGTCGTGGGCACCCCGAGGAGCGTCTCAGTGAGGATCGACATGGGCACACCACCGACCTTCTCACTGAAGCGCTCGAGGATGGCACTCGCCTCGGGCATGAAGGTCTGCGGGGGCTTTTGGTCCTTGGGAAGGACTGTGCCAGCGCCGCGGAAGAAGAACCGACGCCAATCACGACCGAGGCGTAGTGACAGGCTACCCTCGAGCGAGCGCATGTAGAGTAAGATCTGACTCTGCTTGGCGAAGTCACGCACCAGAAACGCCTGCATCCACAGGAGCGGATGGCGCAAGAACCCGAGCACTGTGCGGGCAAGCCTGACGACGACGTTGCTGCCCGGGGCATGGGGAAGGGCCAGCAGGCGAAAGAAGCCTGAGCCTTTGCCGTAGCGTACAGGCTCGATGTGGCTGTGCTCGTCGGTGTGCAAGATCGATGTGATAGCGACGCCGCGGGAGAAGTCTTCTTGGCGGGAGTTTGGTGTCACGGCGCCGAAGAGGGCTTCGCTGTTGGTGCGCACGAAGTCACCGACCCGCGCGCTGAGGCCTGGCAGACCTTTCGGGTCTTCCTTCAGGCGCAGCAGCAGAGGGATGGTGCCGAGGACGCCGCCGGCAAAGATGACGCGTTCAGCCTCGAGCACTTCTGCAGACCCTCCGCCGAGGGAGGGGCGTGTCTCGACTTGATAGCCGCCGTCGCGCAGCGGTCTCACTGCGGTCACCTCCGTCTCAGCGCGCAGCTCGAGACCACGCTTTTCCGCGAGATAGAGGTAGTTCTTGTCGAGCGTGTTCTTCGCGCCGACCCGGCAGCCCGTCATGCAGGCGCCGCAATACGTACAGCCAGTGCGCGGTGGACCTTCTCCGTCGAAATAGGGGTCTTCGGCCTCCCGCCCGGGCTCCCCGAAATAGATCGCGACCTCGGTAGCCTGGTGGCGGTCTTGCCGCCCCATCTCTGCCGCGATCTCCCCGAGGATCTCGTCACCCCTCGTCCATTTGGGATTGGTCGCGGCCCCGAGCATGCGGGAGGCCATCTGGTAGTGCGGCTCGAGCTCCTGCTTCCAGTCGGCGAGGGGCCCCCACGACGGAGCGCCGAAGAAGGCGTCGGTGGGCCGCGGCAGGGTGTTGGCATACACGAGGGAACCGCCGCCGACGCCGACCCCATGCAACACGGTGACGTGCCGCAGGAAGGTCATCTGGAAGAAGCCCTTCAATCCAAGCCAGGGGTTCCACAGCCAGCGGGGGACATCCCAGTTCGTCTTCGGGAAATCTCGGGGTTGCCAGCGACGGCCTTTTTCGAGGAGCAGGACGTTGTAGCCCTTCTCGACGAGGCGAAGCGCCGACACGCTCCCGCCAAAGCCCGAGCCGATGATGATCCAGTCGTAGCGAGGCGTCGTCATGAGACCCTTGTACTATCAATCCTCATCGCTGCCTGCTTGTCCCGAGAGCTTTCGTGCCAGGGTGTTTCGGCCGATGCCCAGCTTTCGCGCTGCCTCGCTCTGGTTGCCACTGCAGGCGTCGACGACTCGCTTGATGTGCTCATGTTCGATCTCCGCGAGGCTACGGTTCGGATCACCCACCTGAAGGTGCTCTGCGGGGCCACTCCCGGTCCCGGCCTGTGCCACCGATACACTCGTCATGACGCCGCTGTGCCGTCGACGTCCCGGCAGGGGCAGGTCGTCTGCCTCGATGATGCCACCTTCGCACAACACCACCGCCGATTCGATGCAGTGCTCGAGTTCTCGAATGTTGCCGGGGTAATCATGGCCGAGCAGGCGCTGCATTGCGGGCTCGGCGACGCGGTGCACTGGGCGACCGTGCCGCTTGGTGAACTTCTGTACGAAGTGTTCAATGAGGCGCCGAAGGTCTTCTGAGCCTCGTTCTCGCAGTGGCGGAAGCGTGAGAGGGACGACGCGCACGCGGTAGTACAGGTCTTCTCGGAAGCTGCCTGCGTCGACCATGGCTGCGAGGTCGCGGTGGGTGGCACAGATGACGCGGATGTTGGCGCGGACCGTCTTGGTGCCGCCCACTCGCTCGAACTCGCGATCTTGGAGCACCCGCAGCAGTTTGCCCTGGAGCTTCAGTGGTAGCTCGCCAATCTCGTCGATGAACAGGGTACCGCCTTCGGCGACTTCCACCTTGCCCGGCACGGTGCGATCGGCGCCAGTGAAAGCACCGCGTTCGTGTCCGAAGAGCTCATTTTCGATCAGCGCTTCTGGCAGCGTCGTGCAGTCAACTTTGATGAAGGGGGCTGACTTGCGCGGGCTGTTGACGTGGACGGCGCGCGCGATGAGCTCTTTGCCGGTGCCGCTCTCGCCTTGGATGAGCACGGTGGCGTCGGTGCGGGCTGCTTTTTCGACGAGCTCGTAGACGCGGTTCATCACCGGCGACTGCCCAACGATGTGATTGAAACGGAAGGCAAGGGCGGGACGGGGGCCTTCGGAAAAGGCTGCTTGCCGCAGGTTCGCGTAGAGGCTCGTCGACTCGAGCACCTTCCCCGCCTGCACGGCGAGTTCACTGGCGAGGCGCTCGTCTTCCTCAGAGAAGGTACCGGTTTCGGCGTTCAGCAGTTGCAACACGGCGATGACGGCGCCCCCGCTGTCCTTGATGGGCACGGCCAGGAGGGAACTCGTCTTGTAGCCAGTCTGCTCATCGAAGCTGGGGTCGAAACGACTGTCGGCGAGCGGATTGGGGACGTTGAGTGCGCGGCCGGTGCTGGCCACCGTACCCGCGATGCCCTGATCGAAGTCGAGCCTGATTTGGTCCAGCTCAGGGAGGTGCGCCAACAACGACGTGAGGGTGCGCTGCGCGCCGTCAGCGAGGTAGAGGGTGCCGCGATCTGCCTTGAGCTGCTGCACAATGGAGAGAACCACGGCCTCGAGCAGGGCGCTCAGCTCCACACCTCGTGTGAGAAACGGGGCAGCTGCGAAGGCGACGCTGCGCGCGGGATCGTTCACCGGGGGGAGGGTGGAGGTCATCACCGGAAGTCTCCTCGATGCTCGGAGCGAAGGGAAGACCAAGGTACCCGAGCCGGAGGTGCAACGAAGGGCGTCTCACGGGTACCATTCAACATGCGGCGGTTCCCGGCCCGATACCTATTGCGCGTTTTCGCCCTGCTCCTCGTCGCGGCGGGTTGTGGCGACGTGGTGGACTCGGCGGCTGATTGCCGCGGGCTGTGCCAGCTTGAGGACGACTGCGGCCTTCGCTCCCTCGCCGACTGCATGTCGCAAAGTTGCGATGCCGAGGGGATGCGGCGCATGAAAAGCGCCGCCGACGAATGCATGCAAGTGGCAGAGACCTGTGCCGAGGTGGCTCTGTGCACCTGTGCTTCCTCTTGCTCTGCCGTCGATGTGTGTGCGGGCGCTGCCGACCCTTCGTGTGAACCCAGCTGCGAGGTCCTCGTGGAGCAAGACCCCATCGTGACCTTCCAAGAGAATCGCTGCCGCATCGAGGCCACCTGCGAGGAGCTCCCGCTATGCGGCGCAATGTAGTGACCTTCCTGCTGCTGGGAGTGTGGGGCACCTCGTGGGTGGTTCGGGCGACGCCGACCCAGCTGGGGCCCTCGCCGGTCGCCCACAGCACGACCCGGAGCCAACCCGGCGCGGTACGCCCGAGCTTCTTCGTGACCGAGGTCATCGTCGAGGGCGAAAGTGCGCGCAGCGAGGGAATGCGTGATGCGCTCAGTGCTCGCTTTGGCAGGCTGCGCCACAAGCTCGACGTGCGGAGCGCTGGCGAACTCAGACAAGCGCTCGACCACGCCGCGCTCCTGCAGCTCCTCGGCGACGAGACCGAGCACTTGTCGAAGCTCAGCGACTACGTCGATGCTGACCGCATCGTGTTTGGTCGCGTGACTACCATCGGTGCGGTACGTGAGGTGAGCGTGCGGGTTGTCGACGTACGCGAGGGCAGCGTAGAAGTCGCGATGGCCCGTCGTCTTGCGGGGAACGTCGACGACGGCATGATCCTCGCTGTGCTCGATGCCTTGGCCGACAGGCTGGTTGCATGGGCCCTCACCACCTATGGCGACAGCGCTCCCTCGGAGGCGTATGAAAGACTCGCCAAGCAGCCGGTGCAGCGACGAGCCGAGCCAGAAAA
>JBMTAX010000294.1:0-4677 GCA_049429145.1 Myxococcota bacterium | reverse complement strand
GCTCCGAGGAGGCAGAGGAGAATGCCCACCGTCGTCACCACGAGCGATCTTCGCACGAGGGCACCCGCGATGCCGAGCAAGAAGAGGGCGGTGCCGGTGAACCACAGGATTTCGATCATCGTCACGGCCTCCGTCGCACCAGCATGAGGGCACCTACCGCGTGGCTGAACCGCGACGTCAAGGCGAGCAAGAGCGCCTGGTCATCGGCTTGGAGCGAGGACGACGCAGCGACCGTCGGCATCTTGCCCGTTGACGCGGGTGCGCCTCGCATCGATGCAGGCGCCGGGGTCGCGAGTAAGGCAGACCCCAGCCACGCCACCAGCATCAGGGCGACGACGCGCAGCATTCCGAATCTTCTGCGGCCGACCTCTTCGGGAGCGAGGTTCAGCAAGAGAGCCGTGGTGAGGAGCAGAAGCCCCGCACCGCCACCGAAGATCCACATCGCTCCTGTGGCCGTACCCGGGAAGCCGAGAGACAGCAGCAGGCCAGCGGCACCGACCGCCATTCCCAAGAAACAAAGGACAGCGTGCACGGGGTCTTCTAGGAGCATGGCGCCCAACGCAGCGGTGATGACGATGCTGGCCATGACGAGCGCGATGGGGGGCAACGGAAGAGGCTCCACCCGACGACCAGTACCACAGCGCGGCGAGGGGGGGAAAAACCGGGACCCAGAGGCGAGCATGCACTTCCAGCGCTGCCTGGTCACGGGGCCGCGCCGATATCACCCTCGCCGGCCTGATGTGCGGCGGGCGGTCGCGGGAGGTCGCTTCGACGCGGGTGTTCTTTTCCCGGTGTCCCCAGGCTGACGGCTGCTGCCGCAATCAAGGGCGAGATTCGATTCGTTCGCGGGCGAATGCTGTGGTCATGGTGAGGGTTCAAATCGGGGCAGCTTCGGCTTGTCTAGGTTGTCCTCGTCGTCACAAAAACCTTGTGATGACGGATCACGTACCGGCCCGATAGTTCCTCGCGCCAATGCTTCCGCATTGTGACGTGTCGTCGAGGAGAGATGGTGTTCGCATGGCGCATCACGCGCGTTCCGCCGCACGGCTTGTTCCATGCCTCTCGCCCTGGAAGCGAAGCTCGTCCGGGGCGCCCCACCCAAGAATCACGACTGAGGCGAAAGCCCGCAGCATTGGCGCGGGTCTTCGCCTCAGTCTGACCGTGCACAGCGAAGAGTTCTGCAGACCATGGGGCGAGACCTCTGGCGCTCGGGGCTACACCGGATAGCCGACGCGGCACGTGTCCCCGCGAGATTTTGCTGTTGGCCCTGGCCCGTGTCTCACTTCAGTCTGCGGCGTGAGGCTGTCGTCACTCCGGCCTTCCGTCGCGCTCGATGGTGGATCGCCGACCACGCCTATTCCCACCCCGCAGGGGTAGCCGAGGCTCCATCGCATGGGCATCATGTTCTCATGACATCGATGCGCATTGTACCCTGGCGTTTGGTTGCTCCTCTTTGGTTGTCGGTGCTCTGTGCGACGACGTCGGCGGTTGCTGACGACGTGTCGGTATCCGTGGAGTCACGGGTGCTACGAGGCAACCGTCCGGCGCTGACGCTGCGGATAGAGAAGGACCTCAAACAAGCCAAGCTGAGCCTGCAGGCAGAGTCCCGCAAGCACCGCGAGGTGCTGGGCCCCGCGAAAGCGGGGACGACATTGCGCTTCGAACTTCCACATACCGAGGCGGGCAGGCGCACCTGGGGGGGAGAACTCGCGGTTCTCTTCTCTGATGGCAGCAGCGGCAGTATGCCCCTGCGTTTCGAGACCGAGGTGATCGGTCCACTCGAGTTCCGCGTCCTGAACGATCAAGCAGACATTCGCGAGCAGCATCGTCTTGTCGTCGAGGCCGACCGTGCTCTGTCTCGGGCCGAGGTCGAAGTGTACGGCGAAGACGAGGTGTTGCTCGCCAGCCAAGCGGTTTCGCTCGAACAGGTACCCGCGAAGACGCCAGTGACGGTGAACTGGATCCCCGGCAGGGTCGGACCGGTGTTGCGGGTACAATTGACCGTTTACGACGACAAAGGCACCCACCGCACGGGACAGTTCTTTCCCTTCGTTGTGAGCGTGCCGCACGACGAGGTCGTGTTTGAGAGTGGCCGCCACGAGATCCGTGTCGAGGAGGAAGCGAAGCTCGTCGCCGCGCTCGAGCAAATCGGCGTCACCACCAAACGCTATCAGCGTGGAGTGGCCGTCGGTGGGGGCGTTCTGCGACTCTTCGTCTCGGGATTCACAGACACCGTCGGCAGCAGCAGCGCGAACCTTGCGCTCAGTGAGCGTCGGGCACGTGCCATTGGGCAGTGGTTTCAGCGCCACGACGTCAGCGTTCCTATTTTCGTACGAGGTTTCGGCGAAGAGGGCCTACGTGTGTCGACCCCTGATGAGACCGACGAGGAGCGCAACCGGCGCACCGACTACGACCTCTCGGTGGACGGCCCCACCGGGAGTCTCCATGGGTGGACCAAGCTCTGATGACGGCCGTCGGCTCCCCGTGAAAACCAAGACTCATGCCACCCATCGGGTCACTGTTGCATCTCACCGCCCTGCCAGCGTATGACCAAGCAGTCATGGGACACGAGGACGACGATTTCTTCGACGACGAACTCGAGGTCGTAGAACTCGATTTCGACAGCAGGCGTGCGGTCATTCCCACACCAGCGCGCCTGTTCGTTTTTGAGCCGCTCGGCACAGAGGCGACGGAAAAACTGACGTCGGCGGGGCTCTCTGTGCAAAGGGCTACGACGGGCAGCGAGATGATGGCTGCGGCCAAGAAAGGCGACCTGCTGGGCGTGATTGTCAGTCCAAGCACAGACCCTGAGCTGCGGGAACTCTTCTTGCGCGCGTTTCGAGGACGCTTCGATAAGGTGCCGGTGTTCATCCTTTCAGAGAGGCACAACGATCCGAAAGAGCTTGCGCAGCATCGGCACGAAGGCGCCAGCGTCACGCTCCCGTGGCCCCTGCCAGATTCGTCGAGCATCATCTCCATGTTGCAGGCCCACCTCCCGACCCTGCTGGAGCTCGCTGCGCACCAAAAGCAGACCGCAGCAGGACACGACGACGAGTTGCGGGTGCTGAGCCGGAAAGTTTCCGCGCTGGAGCGCCAGCGGGAGGCCCCTGCGGAACTCGGCAGCGAGCTGCAGCGGGTGCGGAGTCTGGTCGAGGAGCGGGAGGTCGAGGCGACCTCGCTGCGTTCCGAACTCACTCTCGTCCGGGAGCGCAGTGCGCTGCTGCAGGACCGCATCGATCGGTTGGTGAATGACCTCGCTGCGGTGAGCCACGAGCGAGATGAACTGAAACTCCGGCAGGCCCTCGCGGTCCACGAGCCAGCGACCAGCGGTCCATCGGACGAGCTGCTCGCCTCGCTGCGTAAGATTGGTGACAGCACCGACTCATTTGTCTGGGGCCTTGAGCAGGCCATTCAATTTTTCGAAGAGTTACAATTCGAGGCGGGCGATCAACGGGCTCCTTCTCTCAAGGGCCACATTCGCAGCTTGCAGTTGGTGCGCGCGCTGCTCGAGCGGCTTCGCGACCGCTTGCGACGGCTGTAGTCTCCGCGCCCCAACGCTCACCCGCGTCGCTGTGCTTCCCCCGTCGTCGCTGCGTGGTCGGGCGACAGCAATCGGTCGAGGGCAATAGCGGCCGCTGATCGCACCGAAAGATGGTTGTACGCAGAGGCACCATAAATCGGCTTCAGCGTTACGTCGGCGAGGGCGATGGCCTCCGGTGCGAGCCCGTAGCCAGTGCCGAAGACGAGGACGAGGCCCGCCGCGCTCTCTAGGCGAGCACGTAACGCGGGCCATGCCACGGCCCCGGTGACTTCACGCGCGCTCGTCGCCACGACGAGGGGGGCCTCCCCGAGGACCTGGGTCTCCGTCGCGATCACCTCTTCGAGCGTGTGGGCGCTGCGCACGAGCTGCATGGCCTGCGCGCGCGTCGGGACCTTTTGGCCGCGGATGTTCGTCTCCCAGAAACCGGCGATGCTCTCGGCGAGGGCTCGCTGCGCCTCGATAGGGGTCACCAAGTAGTAGGCATCCACGTCGTAGGTGCGCGCCGAGCGAGCGATGTCGTGCACATCCAGATTGGTGATGGACGTCGTGTAGACGCGCCCCTCCTTGTCGAGGCAGGGGTAGTGCACCAGTGCGACGGCGGCGCGTTTCATGCGTCTCCTCCCTCGTTCTTCGTCGTGGTGAGACTCGTCGATGAACCTGGAGCGAGAGAGGGCACGAGTTCATCGTCGAGCATTTCGCGCTCCTCGTCGGAGAGAGGCGCCGTGTTGAAGAGGTCGGGGCGCAGGGCAGCGGTGCGCAATAGTCCGTCACGTTGTCGTGCGCGGGCGATCCGGCGATGATCCCCACTGAGCAGTACCGACGGGACGGTCCTGCCGTCGAACTCATTCGGGCGCGTGAACTGCCGATGTTCGAGCCGGTGCCGTCGATGGCTCTCCTCTTCACTCGAGAGCTCGTTGCCAAGGGCTCCCGGGAGCATTCGGCAGGTCGCGTCGAGTACCACTGCGGCCGCGAGTTCTCCGCCGGTGAGTACATAGTCTCCCAGGCTGAGCGCTTCGTCGACGTAATCGTACACCCGGGCGTCGAAGCCCTCGTAACGCCCACAAAGGAGGACGAGATGATCATAGTGAGCGAGACGCTCGGCGGTGCTTTGGGTGAACGGGGCACCGCTGGCGTCG
>JBMTAX010000293.1:0-4685 GCA_049429145.1 Myxococcota bacterium | reverse complement strand
GAACGCAGCGTGCAGGTGCTCGCCGAAGACCGCGTGCGACATCCATTCGCGCTGCTGCGACCCGGTCTCGACCACCTCACGTTGTTTCGTACCTGGGTCTCCGGGTGGTTCCAAGGGGCCGAGCGGGAGGCGACGACGAGCAACAACGGCGAGGAGCGTGCTTGCATCCAATGTGGTGCCTGCAACGACATCTGCCCCGTCGAGCTCATGCCGAATCTCGTGTTCAAGTACGCCCTCGAGGGCGACATCGAGAAGATGGAGCAGTCGTTTATTCGGGACTGCGTCGACTGTGGTCTTTGCACCTTTGTCTGCCCCTCGAAGATCGAGCTCGCGCAGCACATCGAGAGCGGCAAACAGCTCATCGCGAAGGAAGGGTGAGCCAGATGTTCTTTCAGATCTGGGATAAGATCCTCGAGAAGACCCACGCGCCCAAAAGCCCCCTCGGCCTGCCGCCGAACCGGGCCCTCATGGACGCTACCGACACGTTCTTCCGCAAGCCCGCCATCGTCACGAAACGGGCTCCGCACATTCGCGACGCCACCGACTTGAAGCGCTTCATGATCACGGTGGTGATCGCACTTGTGCCTTGCCTCTTGTGGGGCGTGTACAACACCGGCCGCAATGCCTACCTCTCCGTCGGCGTTGAAGACCCTGGCGTCGTCGCGGCCTTCCTCGAGGGCGCGGTGTGGGTGCTGCCCCTGCTCGTCCTCACCTACTTGGTGGGCGGCTTCTGGGAGGGGCTCTTTGCACAGCTGCGCGGCCATGAGGTGAGCGAAGGCTTCCTCGTCAGCGGCATGCTGTACACCTTGATCGTGCCCCCCACGTTGCCCTGGTGGCAGGCCGCTCTCGGCATCAGCTTCGGCGTCGTCATCGGCAAAGAGGTCTTCGGCGGCGTAGGCATGAACATCTTGAACCCCGCGCTCACCGCCCGGGCCTTCCTGTTCTTTGCCTATCCGGCGCAGCTCTCCGGCAACGTGTGGGTCGCTACCCCCGTCGTCAAGGGCTCAGACGGGATGCTGGCCCGCTACTGGCAGACCACCGTTCCTCAGCAACACATCGACGCATTCATCGCGGGCAAAGAGCTCGCCGTAGACGGTTACTCTGGTGCTACCGCCCTCGCCGTCGCGGCCGAGAACGTCCCTGGCGTCGACAGCGTCGTGGCGGCTCACCAACTTTACAGCGCTACCGACATGTTCCTCGGGCTCATTCCCGGCAGCATCGGTGAGACCAGCACGCTCATGGTGTTGCTTGGCGCGCTCGTCTTAATCGCCACCGGCGTCGGGTCATGGCGAACCATCGTCAGCGTCTTCGTGGGCGGTTTCGTCACGGCTTCGCTCTTCAGTATGGGCGCAGGTCCCGGCAGCCCCAGTTTCTGGACGCTTCCCCCCCACGAGCACCTGATCATGGGTGGCTTCGCCTTTGGTGCCGTGTTCATGGCGACCGACCCAGTGACTGCGCCATTCCACAAGACGTCCAAGTTCATCTATGGCTTCTTGATCGGCGCGCTCTGCATCCTGATCCGTGTCATCAACCCGGCCTATCCCGAGGGCATGATGCTCGCGATCCTGTTCATGAACGTCTTCGCACCGCTCATCGACCACTACGTCGTCAGCGCGAGCCTCAAGAGGAGGGCGGCCAATGCGGCAGGGTAACGCTTATATCGTCGGATTTGCGGCGGTCGTCTGTGTCGTCTGCAGCCTGCTCTTGAGCGCCGTCTCCGGTGCTCTGTCCGCCAAGCAGGAGCAGAACCGGGTCCTCGACCGCCAAAAGAACGTCCTGATGGCGGCTGGTTTCGAGTCGAGCAAGCTCGCGGCCATGTCTGCTGACGAGGTTCAACGGACGTATCAGAGCCGTATCGAGGAGCTCGTCATTGACCGCTCCGGCAATCGCCTCGACGGCATCACCCAAGCCCAGCTCGACAGCAAAGAAGCGACCCTCGAGACGCCGAGCGACCGCTTGCCGCTGTTCGCCGTCAAAGCCGAAGGTACCGCGAACGAGGTCATGGCATACATCTACCCCGTCATCGGCAAAGGCCTGTGGTCGACGTTGTACGGGTATCTCGCGGTGAAGCCGACCGGCAATGAAATCATTGGCGTCGCGTTCTACAAGCACGCTGAGACCCCGGGTCTCGGTGCCGAGATCGAGCGTGAGTGGTTCACGTCCAACTTCAAGGGCAAGCAGCTTTACGCCAGCGGCAAACTCGTCGGTGTCGAAGTGGTCAAGGGCAAGGTGGCCGACAAGACCGGGATCCGAGCTGAACATGCCGTCGACGGTATCTCGGGTGCGACCCTCACCGGCAACGGCGTGACCAAGTTGATGAAAGTCGTCCCGGCCATGTACCAGCCCTTCTTCCAGCGCCAGGGCAGCCGACAAGCCAGCCTCGTCGTGCCTGCGGCGGAGGCACTGCGATGAGCGACATCAAAAAGATCCTGAAAGACACCACCTGGCAGTCGAACCCCATCGCCTACCAGATCCTGGGTATCTGCTCGGCCCTCGCAGTGACCGTGCAGCTGAACAACGCCCTGGTGATGGGTCTGTGCGTCATGGGGGTGACCGCCGGCAGCAACGTCGTCATCTCGCTCCTGCGGAACTACATCCCGCATCGCATCCGCATCATCGTCGAGCTGAGCGTGGTGGCCAGCCTCGTGATCATCGTCGACCAAATGCTGCAGGCCTATATGTACGACATGTCGAAGACCCTATCGGTCTTCGTCGGCCTCATCATCACCAACTGTATCGTACTCGGGCGGGCCGAAGCTTTCGCCATGGCCAATCCGCCGTGGCCGTCGTTCTGGGACGGCATCGGCAACGGCCTCGGCTACGCGTGGGTGCTCGCCGTCGTGGGTGCAGCTCGCGAGCTCTTCGGCTCCGGCACTGTACTCGGTGTTCGTCTGATCCCCGAAGCCGCCTATGACTTCGGCTACGTCAACAATGGTCTCATGGTGCTTCCGCCCGCTGCCTTCATTCTGCTCGGGTTGATCATCTGGGCCTCCAAGACTCTCGGCGGCGCCGATGGCGGGGAGGGCAAGTGATGTTTCAGGAACTCGTATCTCTCGCGACTACCTCGATCTTCATCGAGAACATCCTTCTCGCGTACTTCCTCGGGATGTGCTCCTTCCTCGCGGTTTCCAAGCGCGTTGATACAGCCATGGGCCTCGGTATCGCCGTCGTCTTTGTCTGCGGCATCACCGCTCCGGCGAACTGGGCCATCAACGAGTTTCTCCTCCAGCCTGGCGCCCTCGCCTGGGCAGGACTGCCCGATACCGACCTGAGCTTCTTGCGCTTCGTGACCTTCATCGCCGTTATCGCCGCCATGGTGCAGCTGGTAGAGATGGTCATCGAGAAGGTGTCGGCTGACCTCTACAACTCTCTCGGCATCTTCCTCCCTCTCATCGCCGTGAACTGCGCCATTCTTGGCGTCAGCCTCTTCCTCGTCGAGCGCGATTATGACTTCGCGCAATCGACGGTGTTCGGGCTCAGCTCTGGCGTGGGCTGGTGGCTCGCGATCGTCGCCATGGCCGCCATCCGGGAAAAGATGCGCTACTCGCACGTGCCCCCCGGCCTCGAAGGCTTGGGTATCACCATGATCACCACCGGACTCATGGCCATGGGCTTCATGTGCTTCGCAGGCATCAACTTGAAAGCCGAAGATGGACAAAGCGACCAGTCTGCTGCCGTCGTGACCGCCCCCCACGATCGCCTCGCCCTGCAGGGCGACAGCGAGGGGACTGATCCGACCAGGTTGGGACCGGCCGACGCCACGCGGCATCCGATCATTGAGACGATGGGAGCAGGAGAGTAACCATGGATCCGGTCACCGTAGGCGTAAGTGTTGCGGTCTTCACCAGCGTCATCCTCGGGCTCACCGCGGCGCTGATGTTCGCCGCCAAAAAACTCGTGCCGCAAGGCAACATCAAGATCACCATCAACGACGAAAAAACGGTGGAAGTCCCCGCCGGGTCGACGTTGTTGTCCACGTTGGCCAACCAAAAAATCTTCGTGCCGTCGGCCTGTGGTGGCGGTGGCACTTGCGCCATGTGCAAATGCAAGATCTTCGAGGGGGGCGGATCCATTCTCCCCACGGAGAAAACACACATCAACCGACGTGAAGAGAAACAGGGTGTGCGGCTCGCTTGCCAGGTCAAGGTTCGGCAAGACATGAAGATCGAGGTGCCTGAGGAGATCTTCTCCATCAAGCGCTACACCGGTACCGTGTCCTCGAACGACAACGTCGCTACGTTCATCAAAGCCACCAACGCCACCATCGACAACGGCGAGACCCTGAAGTTCAAGGCCGGCGGCTATATCCAGATCGAGGTTCCCACGGGCACCTATCCAGCGAAGAACTTCGACATTCCTCAGAAGTTCCGCGACGATTGGGACAAGTTCAAGATGTGGGACCTCTCGGTCACCGTCGACGAGCCCATCTTCCGTGCGTATTCGATGGCGAACCACCCGGCAGAGGGCAACAAGGTGATGACCACCATTCGGTACGCCAATCCTCCGCCGCGCACCGAAGGGATCCCCCCGGGGAAGTGCTCCTCCTACGTGTTCTCCCTCAAGGCGGGCGACAAGATCGCCTTCTCAGGACCGTACGGCGAGTTCTTCATCAAGGATACCAAGCGGGAGATGGTCTACATCGGTGGTGGCGCCGGCATGGCTCCCATGCGCAGCCATCTCTTTCA
>JBMTAX010000292.1:0-4706 GCA_049429145.1 Myxococcota bacterium | reverse complement strand
TGCGCCCTCCTCTCTTCGCACCGCCGTGCCCTCCCCTCCCCCCTGAGCGGCTCCTGCTCGAGAACCTGCACGGGCTGAACCTCGACCTCGGACCGCCGCTTACCGCGACGACCGCCGCGCATTGGTTCGACGAGATCGCCCGACTCCCCGATGTTCCGTGGGAACTCATCGACGATGGTTGCGGGGAGCGCGCAATGATCGCCTCCATGCACTTGGCACGCCATGGGGTGCGTTCGTTGAAGGTCTTCGTGGTTGGAGATCTGATGGTCCCGTCGGCGACAGAACCAGTGGAATGGAGCTTTCACGTCGCCCCGGCGGTCATGGTGGAGGAGCGTGGTCGATGGGAGATGCGAATCTTCGACCCCGCACTGGCCAAACATCCGCTCTCGCTATCGGCATGGCTGTCGCGCTTCGTCAGCGGTCCCATCGTGGTGGACGTGCTGCCATGGTTTCAGCGCAACGCGGTGGAGTGGGGTGGGTTTGAGCGCGAAGAAGACGCGGAGTCCCACCTGGCAAACGCTCGCGAGGCCCTCGAGGAAGTCGTGGCGGAGTGGCACCAAGAGCGAGCGACCCGCGCACTCGAAGAGGCAGCGGCGATGCGCAGTGAAAAGGTGGGGGGCGAACGTCCCATTCTGTCGTACTAGCCTGCCGGGAGACGCTGTCCCCGATGCGGGCCTCGGTTCCCGTGAGCCTCCCGATGGCATTTCGGCGAGGAAGACCGTAGGAAGAGGACGGAGCGCGGGTTCGTGCCCGCCGCGAGGTGAGCCATCGTGTATTCGCTCGATCGTCGGCGATTGTTGCTGCAGTTGGGCGCGCTGCCCGTCGGACTCGGCGTCGCTGCGGGTAACGCGTGGGCCATCGGCGAGCGCTCGCAGGTCTCCATCGGCCAACTTCAGCATGGCTCGTCGTGGGATATCGCCCCGGAAGCTCTGCGCCGTCTCTTGTGGGAGGTGAAGCGGAGGACCAGCATCCATACAAGCCCGGATGCGAAACCGTTGCGCATTGCCGACGACGAGATCTTTCTGCAGCCGCTGCTCGTACTCATGGGTCGTGGCACTCTGCCGGCACTCGATGAGCGCGAGCGTGCGCGCCTTGAACGTCACCTCCGCTTCGGTGGAATGCTGTGGATAGACGCCCCCTCCGCTGACGACGGCTTCGCCAAAGACGCCCAAGCGTTCCTCGGCAGCTTGTTGCCTTCGGTCGCCCCGGCGCCGCTGCCGCGCGACCATGTCTTGTTCAAGAGCTTCTTTCTCTGCGACGGCGCGGTCGGCCGTCATGACAGCGCGCGGGAGGTGCCTGCTCTCTCTCTCGAGGGCCGGGCAGTAGCGCTCTTGACCCAATGCGACGTATTCGGCGCCCTCGACCGGGATCGCATCGGCACCTGGCGCCATGAGTGCGTTCCCGGGGGCGAGCGGCAGAGAGAGCGAGCCTTTCGCTTCGCGGTCAATATCGTCATGTACGCCACCTGCCTCGACTACAAAGCAGATCAGGTGCATATCCCCTTCATCATGAAGAAGTCTCGTCGCTGACAGGCCGTGCCCATGGATTTCGTGCCCCTGCTCGCCGCTGCGGCGCCCTCCGAAGAGGCGACTTTCAACGCCACCGAATGGGTTTTCCTCAGCGAGCTCCCGCTGCCGCTGATCGTTGCCGCCGGCCTGGCGGCGCTCGCCTCGCTGTGGTGGTCGTGGCGAGGCACCCGCGGTGCCCCCACGGGGTTGAGGCTCGGGCTTTTCGGGGCACGGAGCCTTCTCGTCCTCGGCGTGTTCGTGCTTCTGCTCGAGCCGGGACAACGGCTTTTGTCGAAGAGTCGGGTGGCAAATCGGGTCATCACCGCAGTGGATGTGTCGCGAAGTATGGCGCTCCGCGACGGGAGCGGCACGACGAGAGTACAGCGTGCAGTCGCTGCGTGGCGTGAATTGCGCGAGGACCTCGACGAGCGCGGGCCTCCTTTCGCGCTGGAAACCTATGGCTTCGACGTGACGAGCGCGCAGCTTGGCGCCGAAGCTTTGGAGAACCTCGGCTTGGGTGCCACCACGCCCGACGGAAGCGGCACGCACCTCCTGTCGGCGCTGACCCACCTCTCTACGGAGAACGACGACAGGCCCCTCGGCGGCGTGGTGCTCGTAAGCGACGGCGCTGACAGCTCTGGCCTCGGAAGCGAGCTCGTCGGTGTTCTACAAAAGGAAGCGGCGAGACTTGGGGTACCCATCCACACGGTCTTCACGGGCGATGCGACGGGGTTCAAGGACATCGCCGTCGACGAGATCGTCGCTGACGACTTCGCTTTTGTGCGCAACAAAGTGGTCGTGCAGGTGGTGGTGCGCCACACCGGCTTTGCGAACCTCGAGCTGCCCGTCACCTTGAAGGAGGACGGGCGGCCGTTGCTGGTGCAGCGCGAAACGTTGGGTGATGGCCCCGAGACGCGCTTTGAACTCACCTTCGAACCCAAAGCTGCGGGCAAACATGTTTACTCCATCGCGCTACCACTGCAGCCTGAAGAAGGCATCGTCGAGAACAACCGTGCGGACTTCACCTTGAAGGTGATCCGGGATCGCATCCGCGTCCTGCAGGTGGCCGGACGCCCGTCTTGGGATCAGCGCTTCGTACGACGCCTCTTGAAAGAGAACCCTTCCGTCGATCTCATCTCCTTCTTCATTCTGCGCAGCCCCACCGACGTGGCGGGTGCGCCCTCGACAGAGTTGAGCCTGATTCCCTTCCCCACGCGCGAGCTCTTCACCGAAGAGCTTCACACGTTCGACGTCGTCATTTTTCAAGACTTCAATTACCGCCCCTACCAGATGGGGCTGTATCTGCAGAACGTGAAGGAGTTTGTCGAGAACGCCGGCGGGGGCTTCCTGATGCTGGGTGGTGAGCTGTCATTTTCTGAGGGCGAGTATGATGGCACGCCCGTCGCTGACATCCTGCCGGTGCGCCTCCTCCCGGGTCGAGGCCACCTCTCGACAGAGAGGTTTACGCCGCTCCTCTCCGAGGCCGGCCGACGACATCCGGTCACCGATCTCGGTGAGCTCGCCGGTGGAGGCAACCCTTACGCGAGCCTCCCCGCCCTCGAGGGCATCAATCTCGTCCTCGGTCTCGCCGATGACAGTGAAGCCCTGCTGGTTCATCCCTTTCTCAACAGCGGCGGCGGACCGAGCCCCGTCGTCGCTGCACGCGAGGTCGGGAAAGGCAGGTCGCTGGCTGTGCTCACCGACTCCACTTGGCTCTGGTCGTTGCCCCACGTCGGCGCAGGAGGACGCGGAGACGCGCATCGTCGATTCTTTGCCAACGCGTTGCGCTGGCTCATCCGTGACCCGGAGCTGAGCCGGGTCAGGGTCCGCGCCGTGCAGCCGGAAATAGAGCCGGGTGAAGAGGTGCTCCTCGAGGTGCGCTCCTTCGATCAGAGCTACAAGAGCGACGGAGGGGCTGCCGTCGAGGTGCAGCTGACTGCGCTCGACGCCACTGTAGAAGGGGCGACCGCCGAGACGCTCCAGGGAGAGACCGGCCCCGACGGCATCTGGCGCGCATCCTTCCGACCGCCCCTCAGCGGGGCCTGGCGGGTCAGCGCGACGGCACAGAAACAGGGCACGAAGATCGGCAGTGACGATGATGCTTTCATCGTTCGCTCCGCCAGCAGCGAGGCACTCCGCGCCGAGCCGCGCCCAGATACCCTTCGCGCCATCGCCGAAGCGACGGGGGGACGTTTCGTCGACGCGGCCGATGTCACCTCCCTGCCCTTCCTCGACCACCGCGTCGACAAGGTGCACCGGCAGCAGACGCAGCCGCTGTGGCACCACTGGTTGTCACTTGCCTTCGTCATCGGCGCAGGTTGTATCGAATGGTACCTGCGACGACGTCACGGCTTCGCCTGACCCCATGACAGGTGAGCCGCGCTGCACCCAAATACTGCTCATTATCCCTGCCACAGCGGCACCCAAACGTCTTCGTTCGGTCGCTCTCCCCGGACCTCTCGTCGACGTACGAAGGCACCCAGCTCGCATAAGCGCTGAATGCTCTCGTGCTGAGCGAGCTCACCGAGCACTTCACCGGCACGAGCGGTTGTGCGTTCCCAACCGTCCTCGTCGGGCTGCCCCTGGGCATAGAGGGCGTGATCGAATAGCGCGACTGCCGGCACTGTTCCGTCATGCACGTGCATGGTCGGGAAATAGAATGACCCTGGTGCGCGGGTCTCGAAGCGAAAAGCCATGGGATGGGAATGCTCGTGGAGCTCCGCAAACTGAAAAACGGCGAAGCTCCAGTCGATGTACCCCGTGAGTTCCTGCCACACAGCGTCGGAGAGTTGGAACCGCTTATCTATTCTGGCGAAGTCCGCCTTCGCAGGGACAAAGCTGGCATCGAAGGCGCCGACGCGAACCACCTCGAGGACTCCGCGGTCGTCCTCGAAGGAAAGTCCGTCTGAGCGCCCGCGAGATTTGGCAGCGAAGGCGGTATCCAGCCGACCAAAGAACCCATCGACACCAGCGAGGTCGATGAACTCAAGCCGAGGTGACTCAGGCCGCGTTGGCACAGGCAGAACCATCGCAACAGGTGCTTTGGCGTCGAAACGCATCTCGTACGCCAGGTACTGCCACCCTTCCGTGAGGCGTGCGAAGATCTTGGTGTCGGCAACCAGTTCGACGGGGCCGGAAAAGCAGCACATGTGTCCTCCTGCTTCAAAGTATAGGTGAGCGGATGCCGCGCTGGAGTGG
>JBMTAX010000291.1:0-4723 GCA_049429145.1 Myxococcota bacterium | reverse complement strand
GAAAGTCCGTCCTCCGCGGCCGTCGCCGAGACGGTGTACACGCCCTGCCGGGTGGGTGCACCGAATGGGTGAGCACGTCGGGAGAGGCATCCTCGGCCGCGTGCATAGCATCCAGCAACAGGGCCCCAAGGGAGCCGTCACCCGAAACCACTTTACGCCCCCTCGGGCTACTGAGGGCTCGACGCTGTCGCTCGGTGGGAGAAGTCATTGAAAGAGCCCCTTTACCTCAGGTTCAGACAACTCGCGCCATTGTCCAGGGGCAAGGCCGCTGAGCCACAGGCTGCCAATGCGAACCCGTACGAGACGGAGCGTTGGGAAGCCAATGGCCGCGGTCATCTTCCGCACCTGCCGATTGCGACCCTCCATCAGCTCGAGCGCCAACCATGAGGTAGGAACACTCTTGCGATAACGGATGGGTGGATTGCGTTCAGTGAATCCCGGGTCTGGGATTGCCCAGGCTCTGCACGGCAATGTCTTTTGTCCCTGCAACACGATACCTGCCTCGAGCTGACGCAACGAACTCTCGTCAGGCACACGCTCAACTTGTACCCAATATTCCCGCGTGTGGCGACGTTTCGGCTCCAGCAGAGCGCTCGTAAAACCCTTGCGCGACGTCAATAACAGCATCCCTTCGCTATCGGCGTCGAGCCGGCCCACAGGGTATACCCGCGGGGGCAGTCCAAGATCTGCCAGTGGCCGGTGCGAAGAACCGTCCGAAGTGAACTGGGAAAGTACGCCATAGGGTTTATGGAGCACGATTACCATCTGGCCACCGTCATCCCTTTGGAACCGTGGCACCATCGTTCTTTTCGCCGTGACACCCGCAGGCCCTTTCATTCCAGGTCGAACGCTACGATTGAGCGCGCTTGGCCAAAAAGGTGACTTCCTGTTTGTTGTGCACAAGGTGCTTCACCCGTGTACTCCAGCCGAGATGTCGCCCAGAGTCCGCCAGCGTTTTGGCAGCGACGAGCACCCCATGGTCGAGAGTGGCCTTCAGCTTGATGGTGACCACCATGGCCTGCAGTGATGGGGTTGCGAGCGCCCGCTCCACCAGCGCAAGGGTTTTCCCGGGTACATCGATGACATCGCAGATGAGCCACGTCGCCTGCTCGAACTCGTCACAGCTATAGGCATCTTGTCGTCGATGAGTGAGACGCGGGTGACGCGCCAGCTTGGGGTCGAGGTCGGCACGATCATAGGCATGAACGCGAGCCCCCTCGGCGAGAGCCACGTACGTCCACCCCCCTGGAGCCGCTCCGAGGTCGAGCACGAGGTCGAATTCACGAGGAACTGAACCGACCCAAGCGAGGCCCTCTACTAGTTTTCGATAAGCGCTCGATGGTGCGTCCTCATGCCCAGCGACGGGAGCTCTTCCGCCTGGAAACAAACTCGGCCACGAGGAGAGCCCAGCTGTCTCCTGGCATGGGTGAAGTGAGCACCACGCACGCCAGCCGTCGATGAGCAGTACCTGCATTTGCCACTGATGGCCTTCGCTGGTCGAGGTCGAGGCCACTGCCTTCTTGCGAGCACGCCCCTCGATTTTCCGTTGCAGCAATGACGCGAGCTCACTCACCGCTCGCGACAAGGGATGGGGTTCGGGGCGGGAGGACCCGCGCCGCAAGAAGTCAGGTGCGAAGACTTGCACGATACTGCGGCCGCTCAGCAGGGCTCCCTCTTGCGGACCGGCATGCTCGAGGATGGCGTCCGCGAGCGCGGTGGGCCCAATGCCTTCGAGGAGCCTGGCGCGGGGAAGCACCTGGCGCGCAAAGACCGGATCTACGACTGGCCGAGCGCCCGCGCTGACAATGCCACCCGGGAACACCGTGGGCCGTCCCCCTCCGCTCTGTACCTCTCGAGACAAGTCATGTTCAAATCCGGGGGAACAGAGGTACACATCGCCGGCAGCGGCCACAGAATCGATGGCGCGTCGAGGACCACTTGCGCGGGAGCGACGACTCACGGCGAGCCCTCTTCCCACCACGATGGTTGCAAAAACTCACCGACGCGAAGGACAACGGGGACCGATACGGAAATGGGGTTCCCCTCGGTAGGCACCAACGTGACCTCGAGTTGCTGCGCAACACCATCGAGTTCGTCGAGTTCGAATTGATTGCGGAATCGCACGGGCATCTCAGCGACGAGCAAGGAACCGTCGGGCTGACACTCGATGGGGAAACGGGCGTTTGTTTGGTCAGCGAGCAGAGTACGGCATTGGCCGTCTTCGCAGCTTCCGCGAATACCGCAGATCTCAGGTTCGGTGGCACATTCGTCACCTGGATCGAGCCCCAGAAAGCGGGTTCGCAAAGAGGTAAATACCGCCTCGTCGGAAAATCCCTCGAGACGCACATTGATGCGCGTGCCGATGCCGCCCTGAGGACGCAGCCAAGCAGGCAGTTCGTCGCCGTCTGCAATGGGCTCAAATC
The DNA here is from genome assembly GCA_049429145.1 of Myxococcota bacterium. Lineage (GTDB taxonomy): Bacteria > Myxococcota > UBA727 > UBA727 > CAYLZW01 > JBMTAX01. Next base: position 2,300 of record JBMTAX010000291.1, on the reverse strand, counting down.
CGACGGAAGTATGGCCTGCCGCGATGCGCACGTCGCCAGTGCCCTCGCAGCGATAGGGCCCGCCGTCAGCGACACCGCCAGTCACACAAGCAGTGACGAGCATGGACATGCACGGCAGCACGACTCCCCAAGGGTGCCGCGTAATCGTCTGCCTCGGCGTGCGACTGCACACAGAGAACCGCGGCGTTTGAGTCGACGGCCGTATCGCGTGTGGCTGGTCCATCTATTTCCTCCTGTCGACGCTGGTCGACGAGAGGTGTAGCAGGTCTGCGCGTCGTCGGCTGCCTGGAAAGGCACATGTCTCGCGGTGCTGGCCCTGTGCCGCCATCGTACTCACTCCCCCCTCATGGGAGGAGCACCGCCGCGCCGGAGAGCGTACCTCGACGGAGCGCCAAGAGCGCCTCATTGGCACTCTCCAAAGGGAAACTGGTCACGCTCGCCCGAAGCTCGCACTCCTCAGCGAGGGGCAAGAAGAGACGCCCATCTTCCCGGGTCATGTTGGCCACCGAGCGCAGCGTCCGCTCCCCCCAGAGCAGGCGATAGGGAAAGGAGGGCACATCGCTCATGTGGATTCCTGCACAAACCACCACCCCACCTGGCCCTACTGCGGCCAACGCTCTGGGTATCAGCTCCCCCACCGGCGCAAATACGATGGCCGCATCGAGTGGCTCGGGTGGCACCTCGTCGGAGGTACCCACCCAATGAACCCCGAGGCGTCGGGCGAGCAACGAGGCCTCATCACCGCGACGACGCGAGAAGGCGAAGACGCGCCGCCCTTGGGCATGCGCGACCTGCGCGATGAGGTGGGCTGCATTGCCAAAGCCATAGAGACCGATGCGGTGTGCGTCGCCAGTGAAACGCAGCGCACGGAACCCGATGAGGCCACCACAGAGGAGTGGGGCTCTCTCCGCAGCCTCTTTCTGACCTCCCGCCGGAAGCGGAAAGACGTAATCCGCATCGGCGACCATATGCGATGCGAATCCCCCATCGCGGGTAAACCCGTGAAATGACGCGGTCCTACACAGGTTTTCCATTCCGCGGGTGCAGAAGTCACATTCACCGCAACTCGACGCAAGCCACGACACACCCACTCGTTCCCCCACGCGAAGATGTTGGATGCTGCTCCCCAGGGCTTGCACGCGGCCGACGACTTGATGTCCCGGAATGATGGGAAGCACTCCCCCAGGCAGCTCCCCATCGATGACATGTAAATCCGTCCGACAGATCGCACAGGCGTCGACCTCGAGGAGAACCTCACGAGAAGATGGCGTTGGCGTAGCTCTCTCCTCGAACTGTAGAGGCTGCCCGAGGACTCGCAGTACCATCGCTTTCAATGCACACCTCCCTGCTCCCCTCCCCGAAGGGCCTAGGGCCGCGCCAGTGGGTCACTGCTGGAGATGTAACCAACTCGATGGAGGCATGGCAGGGGACAAGGCCACGGCGCAGCACGACGGCAGGAGGCCCGGTAGCCGCGTACGTGGTGGAACGTTCTGCAGGTGCCGCGCGCGGTACCAGCTCACGGTCGCGAAGTGACCCGACGACGCTTGCGCTTGCGCGGCATCGGCATGATGTCTTTCAGGGCGTGGGTCTTTCCATAGCAGAGCAACTGGTCGCCAGCGCTGAGACGCATGCTCCCGTCTGGATTGGGCAGGGTGACGCTCCCGCGGACGACACTCAACACGACGACGCCGAGTTCGCGCAACTGCACCTCGGCGAGGGTTTTGTTCACCAGAGGACTCTGGGGGGTAAGGGAGAATTCACTGACGGCGTACCCCTTCTCCAAGGTCAAGCGCTGGCGCAGATCAACTTCGGGAAAGAGTACCTCCTCCTCGATATGCTCGATGATGGCACCAGCGACGTCGATACCCGTGGTGGATTCGATCCCCTCGAGCCCGGGCGATGAGTTCACCTCCATCACGAGTGGCCCCTCTTTCCCCTCGAGCATATCCACGCCAGCCACGCGAAGTCCCATAATCTGGGCGGCTCGAACCGCGGTGCGCTCGTAGGCGCTTTCCAGTTGCACCTTTTCCGCGTGGCCCCCCCGGTGGACGTTGCTGCGAAATTCGTCACCCTTGGCTACCCGTCTCATGGCCGCGACCACCCGCCCTCCAACGACGAACGCCCGAATGTCACGACCACGGGATTCGCTCACAAAGCGTTGGATGAGGACATTTTGTTTGGCGCTCTGGAGCGTTTCGATAATCGCTTGGGCGACTTTGATGGACTCCGCCAGGATGACGCCAACGCATTGGGTGCCCTCGAGCAGCTTGATGACGACGGTGGCTCCCCCTATCCGTTCA
>JBMTAX010000290.1:0-4737 GCA_049429145.1 Myxococcota bacterium | reverse complement strand
TTCACGCTGACGCGCGCCGTCTCGCTCGTCGACGAAGACCACCAGCCGGGCGAGCCGACGGTCATGAACACACGGGTGGCCTCTGGCACCTGCTCCATGGTGATGAGGTTCACCTGCCGCGCAAGTGCGTCCGTCTCCTCGAGCGGAGTGCCCACCGGGAGCTCAATGCTGATCTCGATTTGCCCCTGATCGGTGGGGGGCATGAGCTCGGTCTCGACGGCAGGAATGAGGGATGCACTCGCAAGGCCAACGCCAAGCAGCAGCACCAGCGTCGACCGAGGGCGCGCGAGCACACCATCGAGCAGCACCGCGTAGCGACGAGAAATGGCCGAGAATACCGGCCCCTCATCGCTGCGTAGGGGACGTGACCCAAAGAGCCGACCCGCGAAGGCCGGTACCACCGTGAGCGATGCGACGAGGGATGCGATGAGGCTCGCCGTCACCACGAGCGCCAGCTGCCCGTAGACGACGCGGTTTACCCCCTCGAGAAAGAGCACTGGCAGGAAGATCACCACCGTCGTCGCTGTTGACGCAGCGACAGCGAGAGCGACCTCATGGGCACCGCGCGCCGCCGCCTCGGATCCCCGCTCGCCGCGCTGCAGACGGTGGACGATGCTCTCGAGTACAACGACGCCGTTGTCGACCAGCATACCCACCCCGAGGGCAACGCCGCCGAGGGACATCAGGTTGAGCGACAGACCGGCTCGATCCATGACCAGAAATGTGACGAGCACACTCGCGGGAATCGATACGGCGATGAGCAGGGTGGCGCGAAAGCTGCGCAAGAAAAGCAAGAGCACGGCAACCGCGAGCAGCCCGCCGAGGAACGCCGCACCGCGGGCCCCCTCTACCGCGCTCTCGATGTACGTCGATTGGTCCATGATGACGTCGATCTCCACCTCGGGGAGGTCAACGCGAATTTGGTCGAGGGCATCGTAGACCCTTTTTGCGACCTCGATGGTGTTCTCCCCGGGGCCCTTGCGGACGCCGAGGCGCATACCGATCTCACCGTTGATGCGCACGAGGTTGTCCACCTCTGCCGCATCGTCGACGACGCGGCCGAGGTCGGCGATGGTGATGAGCTCGCCAGCGACGGTGGCCACTGGGATGGCGCCGAGCTCTTGGGCCGTGGTCTTCGCGTTGATGGTACGAAGCCCCACCTCACGACCACCGTCCCGCACCTTGCCGACGCTGACGTTGATGTTCTCGGCGCGAAGGGCGCGCTCCACTTGGTCGATGGGAATGCCGAGGTCGAGCAGACGAGCAGCGAAGAGCTCGATGCGGATCTCACGCTCGTACCCGCCGCGCAGCTCGATGGCAGCCACCCCAGGGATGCGGGAGAGGCGAGGCTTCAGCTCGTCGCGGGCAATGCGGGTGATCTCCCGGTAATCGGCGCCTTTGGCCGTGACGCCGAGGAAGAGGATAGGAAACTGGTTGGGATCAAAACGGAAGACCTGCGGCGACTCGAGTTCGTCGGGCAAGGAGCCGCGAGCTCGCTCTACCGCGACCCGCACGTCGTTGAGGGCCTCCATGAGGTCGACACCATCGGAGAAGGAGAGGTACACCACCGCAGCACCCTCACGCGCGGTGGAGCTCAACGTCGACAGCCCGGGGACGCTGGCGACCGCCTCCTCGAGCGGCTCCAAGACGAGGCTCTCCACCTCGAGGCTGCCCACCCCGGGGTAGGGCGCGAACACCGTCACACTCGGCAACTCAAACTCGGGGAGCAGATCGACAGACAGCCGCGACAGGCTGACGAGCCCAAGGGTGCACACGATGAGCAGCGCCATCCCTGTCGCTACGGGTCGCCGCACGGCGCGTCCCGACCACGACGAGAGTGAGCCCTCTTCAGAGGAACGCTCCGACGTCATTGCAGCACCTCCACCGACTGGCCGTCACGGAGCTCGGCGGCGCCGCTGGAGACCACGGCAGTGCCCTCGTCGATGCCACGTATGGCTGCCTGCCTACCGTCGTCGAGAAGCACGCGTACGGATCGCGCTTTCGCGACGTTGTCCTCGACAACGAAAGCCGTGCGCTCAGGCCCGCGGCCGCTCAATGCGGCGAGGGGTACGATGACAGCGTCAGGGGGTGCGATCGCTGCGAGCTTCACCTCGACGAAGCTGCCGGGGAGTGCGCGGGGAGACCGATCGCCGTCGTTTAGCAGCCGGGCTTCTATCGGCAGCGTGCGCGATTCTGGATCGAGAGCAGCACCCGCCCGCAAGACCTCCGCGGTAAGACTTGCGCCTGCGGTGAGCACCTCGACGCGGGCGCCTACGTCGAGCGCGCCCACCTCGCCTTCGGCGAGGGCGAAACGCACCAAGGGGTCATCATCGCCCACGACCTCGAGGAGCAGCCGCCCGGGGCTCACCGTGGTGCCCACGTCGACATGCAGCGCTGCGATGCGACCGCGGAAAGGTGCACGGACCTTCGTTTGGGCGAGGCGCACGCGCAAGGTCTCGACCTCAGCATCGGCACGCCGCGCCTCGGCCTTGGCGAGGTCGACGTCGGCGTTCGCGGTGCGCTCCTCGGTGAGGACGCGCTCGAGCTCTGCGGCTGACGCGGCGCCCTCGCCTGCGAGGTTCTTTACCCGCGCGGCATCTTTGGCTCGCTGCTCGAGCATGATGGTGGCACGAACCGCTCGCGCCGCCGCTATCTCAGCCGACGCTTCGGCGCGCCGCAGCTCGGCGGGCAAGACACCGGGGTCGAGGGAGACGAGCACCTCCCCCACGTTCACCTGCTCGCCGAGACGACGGGCGATCTGAGCAACAGCACCGCCCACCTCGGCGTGCAGCGCCGCCCGCTGCGCTGCCACCACCTCGCCGGGAACCCGACGCTCCCGCGCGAGTTCCCCCCGCGCCGCGACGTGCAGCCGCACCGGCACCGTCGACCCTGAACCGGCCTTTCCGGCGCCATGGCCTTGCCCCGGAGCACCGCCAGGCGTGGCGACGGCATCGCCCTTCCCCCCTCCGAGGAGTGTCGAGGTGGCGAATAGCCCCGCACCGACGAGGAGCACGACCCCGGCCGCGGTAGGAAGCCAGCGCCCTCGCTCCGCCCCGGTGACCGCTTGGTCCAGCTCGCTCCCTTGGCGGTGTGGCTCTGTGGGCAATGTCGTCATCCCTGCTCTCCGTCGTCGAGCACCCCGAGGCCCAAGGCGCGACGCAGGCGGAGCACCGCCCGCTCGCGACGAAAGCGGCTCTGGATGCCTTGTGCGTCTGCCTCGGCGGCCCGCCGCGCGACCTCGCTGATGTCGAAGGCCGACAAAAGCCCCTGCTCGTAGCGCAGCCTCGCCTGCGCGAGAGCAGCCTCGGACAGCTCTACCCGGGCAGTGGCCGCGCGCTCCGCGGCGAGAGCGGCGTCGAGGGCGGCTTCGGCCTGTCGCACCTCGACGGCGGCTTCGTCGGCGCCGCGCGCGGCGGCGCCGGCGGCGGCCCGGGAGCGAGCGCCGCGCTCTTTTACGCGCATCGCGCGAGCGCCCCCCTCGAAGAGCCTCCAGCTCGCGACCACCTGGGCCGACCACCACAACGGGTCAGGGGTGAAGAGTGTCGGTTGCTGCAAGCGAGCATTGCCGACGAGAGCGAGCTCAGGAACGAACTCGAACCAGCTGCCAGCCTTTTGCCACTCCGCCGCATCGTATCGCAGCCGCAGCGCCTGTAGATCTGTGCGCGCAGGCAGCGAGAGCGTGACGTCGACGCCGGTGACTGCGCCGACCTCGGCCCGAGGGGGCAACGGGACGCACGAATCGCACTGCGCGTGTAGGCCTTCTGTGTCGTCGACACCGAGGCGCAGCGCGAGGAGCGCAGCGGCCTGCATCTCGAGGCCAGTGACGTTGGCTTCGTCTGCCTCGAGGCGCAGCACCTCCGCTCGAGCCGCCTGTACGTCGAGCAACAGGGCGTCACCGAGCCGCGCCCGGGCCTCGGTCACACGCAAGAGTTCCCGAGCCGTCGCGGTCGCTCTCGCCGCAGCGTCGGTCAACGCCTGGGCCTCGGCGAGGGCGAGATAGGCGGTGGCGACGTCGGCGCGCAACGCATCGCGCCCCTCACGCTGCTCGAGGCCAAAGGCCTTGTCCTCGACGACACTCGCCACAGCTCCAGGCACGGCTTGGCCGTCGATGAGGGTAAAGCGGCCCTGGGCTGTGCCCTGGGGCACCGTGAGCGGCGTGACCACCCGGCCGTTGGCCGAAACCTCGCGGGGATTCTGCGTAAGGCTCGCCCCGAGGTCGACGACGGGCAAAAGCCGCAGCGTCTCTTGTAGCGCCCGCGCCCGACTCACCTCGACGCTGATGCGGGAACGCAAGAGGCGCGCGTCGTGCTGCTCAGCGAGGGCGAGGGCGTCCTGGAGAGAAAGCGCCGAGGGAGGATCGCTCGCCGCGGAGAGCAGCAGGCCAACGACGACGGGAAGGGAACTCAAGAAGACCACCCTTGGGCCTTAGCCGCCCACACGAGAACACGCGAGCCCCTCCGCTATCTTCGGGGGGACCCGCGTGTCTGCGTGCGCACAAGTCGAGGTCAGGGCAAGCAGCAGTGGCCGTAGTAGTTCGGGCTGCCGCAGCCGTCCGTCGTCTCGCTCATGCTACCCGCGGCGCTGACCGTGACCGAGTGGGCCACGAAGAGATGGCCCGAGTTGTAGGCGAGGTCGTTACAATGTCCAGGTTTTCCGCCAAAGGTGCCGAAGTCGCGCACCCACGCTTGCTTGCCGAAGATGCTGGGGTCTGCTTGACCGGCGCTGAGCCGGGACTGG
>JBMTAX010000289.1:0-4742 GCA_049429145.1 Myxococcota bacterium | reverse complement strand
GCATGGGTGCCGCAGCGAGGTCGATGGCCACCGTCACCCCGGCGCCGAGCGTGAACGCCTGCAGCGCACCAACGAGGGCATAGCGAGAGGACAGGGACGGCTCGCCACCACTGGTACGCACATGGAACGCGTACAAGAGCCCTCCCACCCCGACCATCAGCGCCGCCCCGAGCTGCAGCCCAGCGTACCGGCGAGCATCTACCGGCCCGCGCGCGATCGACGAGAGGCACGCAGCTGCGGCCATGACGACGAGAGCGGCGGCGACGAGCCGAAGGGGCAGCGCTGTGGCGGCCCCCGCGAGAGCGCGCTCCGAGAGGAACAGGCACAAGAGCCCGAAGAGCAGGGCGCGCCCGGGCCACGGCGAGAGCGCCCGCGCCAGCGACGAGGTCGAGGTCTCTTTCATCACGCCCTCCATCGTCGCGCGCTCCACACCGAGGTGGTGAGGAGCAAGGCGAGGTAGGTCAGCGACAGGTAGTAGACGACGGTGGAGGCCTTGATCACCCCGCGCGAGAACGAGCGATAGTGCTTGTCCATCAGGTCGAGGTAACCCACCACGGCACCGAGGTCGCCCTCGACCTTGCGCGCGATCATCCAGGCCGCAAAGAGCGCGACGGTGATGACCCCACCGAGCACCGCCGCGAGCAGCTGGCTGCGCACAAGGCTCGACGTCAAGGTACCGATAGACACAACCACGGCGCCCAGCAGCGCGAGACCCGCGTAGCCCGCGAAGAGGTGCCCTGGCGTCACCGTTCCGTTCACCGCCACGAGGAGCGGCATCGACAACGTCAGCGCGAGGTACAAGAGCAGGAACGTCGTGGCGCCCACGAACTTGCCAAGCACAACCTCCCACTCCGTCGCCGGGGAGGTTTCAAGGAGCAGGAGCGTGCCGGTCTGGCGTTCCTCCGCGAAGAGGCGCATGCTGATGAGCACAGCGACGACAGCCACAAACCCGGTGGAGTGAAAGAAGAAACCCTCGAGCACCTCACTCGAGCGCTGCTCCCCGGTCATCACGATGGTCTGAAACCACAGTCCGTGCAGAACGAGCACCGCCGCCACCACGAGGTACCCAAGGGGCGAGAGCAAAAAGCCGTGTAGTTCACGCCGGGCGATGAGCCAGATGGTGTTCATGCGGCCTCCTTCGAGGCGCCGCGGGTGAGGGAGAGGAAGACCGCCTCGAGCCCCCCCCCTCGCTCGACGACACGGCGCACGCCGAGGCCGGCAGCGACGAGAGCAGCGACAGCCTCTTCCGCCGCACGCGGACTCGCAGCGTCGAGACGTAGACGCACGAACTCGCCTTCCTTGGCGACGAGCTCGACGGCACTGATGCTCCCTACGGCCCCAAGGGCGCCTCGCGCGTTTTCCTCTGTGCCCCGAACCGTGAGCTCGAGCCCCTGCGGGGTCACGCCGTGCATCAGCTGCTCCTCGGTCCCCTCGGCCACGAGGCGGCCCGCTTGGAGGACGAGCAAACGGTCGCAGGTCTGCGAGATCTCCCCGAGGATGTGGCTCGACAGGAGCACCGTATGGTGTTCGGCGAGGCCGCGGATGAGCGCGCGCATCGACACGATTTGCTCGGGGTCGAGGCCGCTGATGGGCTCATCGAGAATGACGAGAGCAGGCGCGTGCACGATGGTCTGGGCGATGCCCACCCGCTGCCGGTAGCCGTGGCTGAGCCACTCGATGAGGTCATCTTGTACGTGGGTGAGCCCAGCGAGGGCGAGGACCTCGTCGACACGCTGCTCGAGGAAGCGGCCCTCGAGCCCGTGCAGTCCGCCGGCGTAGCGCAACATTTGCCGTACGGTGAAGTCGAGGTAGAGAGGCGGCCGGTCGGGGAGGAAGCCGATACGCCGACGCAGTCCGCGCGCATCGCGCGCCCCGTCAACGCCGTCGACGATGACCCGCCCCCTCGAGGGCAACAAGAGCCCGCTCAGGACCTTGAGCATGGTGGTCTTGCCGGCGCCATTGAGGCCGAGAAAGCCGATGACCTCTCCCTTCGCGATGCGAAAAGAGACGTCGTCGAGCGCCAAGCGTGCGCCGTAGTGCTTCGAGATGTGTTCTGCGACGATCATGCAGCCCTCTCTAGAGGAGGGGTTTTGAGAACCGCGAACGGCGACGTCAACCCCTTGGCAGGCCCACCCCGGGAGCTACCTCCCCGGCCCTCCTACATGGCTGCGGGCAGCCCCTCGCAGAGCTGCTAGAGTGCGCTGCATGTCTGGTGCGTCTGTGTTGCCTGCCCTCCCCCTGCTGCCCATGTCCCCGCTGCTGAAAGAGCGGCTGTGGGGGGGCCATCGACTCGCACAGCAACTCCGCAAGGCGCCGGTGGATGACCTTCGCCCCCTCGGGGAGAGCTGGGAGGTGGCTGACCTCGACGAGGGCGCCTCTGTGGTGGCGCACGGCCCCTGCGAAGGGCAGACGCTCTCTGCGCTGGTGGCGCGCTTTGGCGCCGCCCTCATCGGCACCGGGGCCCCGCCAGGGCGCTTTCCCCTCCTCGTCAAGGTCATCGACGCCGACGACGACCTGAGCGTGCAGGTGCACCCGGGCCCCGATGACCTGGCGCGCCTGCCGGGGGCGCGCTCGAAAGACGAGTCGTGGCTGATTCTCGATCGCGACGACGACGCCCGCCTGCTTCATGGCTTCGTCGACGGCGTCACCGCGGCCTCCTTCGCCGCCGCGGTGCGAGCCGGCACGCCGCACACCCTGCTCCGCGAGGTGCGCGTAGCGCCCGGTGACGTCGTGCGGGTGAGCCCAGGCACCTTCCACGCCATCGGCAAGGGCACCCTGCTCCTCGAGGTACAAGAGCCCTCTGACACCACCTATCGCGTGTGGGACTTCGGCCGCACCGGCCCCGACGGCAAGCCACGGGCCCTGCACATCGACGAGGCCCTCACGGTCGCTCGCTTTGGTCAGCAGCCCGCCGCCACCGAGACCCCAACGCGCCTCGCCGACGGGCACGAGCTGCTCGTCGACGCGGAACGCTACCGCATGGAGCGGCTTCACCTCGCGCCGAACGATTCGCGTTCGTTGCGTTTCTCGCCCCGCACCGCCCTCGTCGTCATTCCTACAGAAGGCGAGGTCGCCCTGGCCCCCGGCGAGGGACCTTCGACGCGCGCCGGGCACCTCGAGACCGTGGTGGTGCCCGCCGCTCTCGAGACGCTCGAGGTGCAGGCCGGCCGCGAGGGCGCCACCCTGGTGATCGCGGGCCTCGGTGGGGCGTCCCTCGTCGAGGTCGCATGAAGCGAGACCTCGCCTATAACCCCTTCCCGCCCCCGTCGGCCGCATCCCCCGACGGCATCGTCGCCGTGGGAGCGTCGCCCGAGCCAGAGCTCTTAAAAATCGCCTATCCCCAAGGCATCTTTCCTTGGCCCCACGACGGCGTGCCGCTGCTGTGGTTCTGTCCCGACCCGCGCTTTGTCGTCGTGCCGCAGCGTGCCCACGTGCCGCGGTCGTTGCGCAAGGCCATGCGGCGCGATGTCTACCGCGTCACCGCCGACACCGCCTTTTCCGACGTCATGCGCGCCTGCTCCGCGTCGAAGCGGCCCGGGCAGAATGGCACGTGGATCACCGATGACATGGTGGCGGGCTACACCGCGTTGCACCAAGAGGGCCTCGCCCACAGCATCGAGGCGTGGCGTGGCGACGAGCTCGTAGGCGGTCTTTATGGCGTCTCGTTTGGTCGGGTCTTCTTCGGCGAGTCGATGTTCGCCAAAGCCCCCGACGCTTCGAAGGTGGCATTCGCCACCCTCCTAGGGCATCTCGTGGCGTGGGACTTCGCCCTCGTGGACTGCCAGACCTACACAGACCACCTCGCCCGCTTCGGCGCCGAAGAGTGGCCGCGTGACGCTTTCCTCGACCACCTCAAGGAAGCGGTCATTCATGAGACGCGCCTTGGCCCGTGGCAGCTCGAGCACCCGCCCTCTGTGGCACTGCGCCTCTTGCGTGACGACGACAACGGGAGCGTTCCGTGAGGCGCGCGAGGCGGTCGGGGCGACGCTGACCGAAGGAGATGACGACGTGGCGATGGTGGTAGAGGTGGTACGTAGCTTGGCAGAGGTCGATCCGGCGGCCTGGGATGCCCTCTTGCCGCCCCATAACCCTTTCGTCGAGCACGCCTTCCTCTCGCTGCTCGAGACCTCGCAGAGCGCCGTGGCAGAGACAGGGTGGCAGCCGCTTCACCTCGTGGTGCGCGACGAGGACAGGCTTGTGGGCGCCGCCCCCTGTTACCTGAAGAGCCACAGCCAGGGAGAGTACATCTTCGACTACGCCTGGGCCGAGGCGGCCATGCGCGCGGGGCTCGACTACTACCCAAAGCTCGTCGTGGGCGTGCCATTAACGCCCGCCACCGGCCCCCGGCTCCTCGCCCGTGACGACGAGCGGCGCCCCTTGGTCTGGCGTGCCCTCGTCGAGGGACTTGTGGCCCTCACCCACGAGGCCGACGCGGGCGGCGCACATGTGTTGTTCTCGCTCCCCGAGGAAGCCGCCTTCCTCGAGGAGCACGGCTTTCTGCGCCGCGCGACGCACCAGTTTCATTGGCGCAACCACAATTACCGAAACTTCGATGACTTCCTCGGTGCGCTGAAGAGCCAAGCCCGCAAACAAATCCGCAAAGAGCGGCGCGCGGTGAGCGAGGCAGGCCTCACCGTCGAGCTACGCCGCGGCGACGAGCTCTCCGCCGACGAGTGGAGCACGCTGTTCGCTCTGTATCAGCACACGGGCAGCCGCAAGTGGGGCACGCCCTACCTGACCCG
>JBMTAX010000288.1:0-4756 GCA_049429145.1 Myxococcota bacterium | reverse complement strand
CGACGGCGATCCGGAAGTCGATGCTGCGATAGCCTCAAGCGCTCTCACCACAGAGGCCGCGCTCAGCCGGCCTTTGTAGACGAGGAGACGCGCACTGGGGTGTGCCCCGAGCGCTCGTTCACTCACCCGCAGCCGCTCATTGACGGCGAAAATCACAGGGCTCGACAGCCCCCTCTCGACGAGCTCGACGCGCCGCCAGACCGCTTCACGACTCCAGAGGCCCAACAACTCGAGGTAGATGACCTGGCCGGACTCTTCGTGGGTAAAGCGAAGGTCGGGGACGCACACCATGGTGCCAGGGAGGTGCAGTAGTTCGGAGGCTCGCGTCACGCGCCATGGCCCTACACCGCTGCCCATGCGCTCCAGCAGCGTCGAGATATCATCGGTCTGTGGCACGGCAGGGACAGGGACAGTAAAATCGGACCCGCGAGACCACTGAAATGTCCGTCGTTCCCGCTTTGCGCCCCACCGCACATCTGCCGCCACCTCACAAATCGGAAGGGCTGCCAACAGCGGCAGCGCTAGCGCGAGCCTCAAGCCGTACCTGACGGGGCTGACGAATTGTGCAGCGGGTCCCTCCACCTCGACCAGGTAACCGTCCTCCTCTCGACGGAGTTCGAAGAGAAGCTGATGAAATTTGAGCCGACGGAACAGAGCGCGATACGTCGCTGGGTCGACCCCTGCCACCTTCGCACGCATTTGGGTCGCTCGCAGTAGCACCGCTTGCGCGCGAGCAAATTCATATCTGTCGAACAAATTCTCGGAATCTACGGCATCGACCTCGACGAGACGGTGCGCCGCGCGCAAATCCGCGTAGAGGCCGCGCTCCAGCTCTTCGTGTGGGAGACCCAACTCGCGGGCAACAGCCGCGACGACGGCAGTTCTATCGAACGCTTCGGTTGCTCCAAGTGCGGCCCGCTGTGCTGCCGCCACCGAGAACAGCTGTGCACGCGCCGCCGCTGGATCGAATGGAGCCGCTTGCTCATAGCGGCAAAGGTCCTCCACCATTTTCAATAGTCCGCGAGCCACGACGTCGTCGCGGCCCTCCATCACGGCCTCGAGCGCTCCTTCGACCTCGTCTCGCGTATGGCCGACCAGCTCGCTCACCGTTTCAAGCAGCGCGTGGACCAACGAGACAGCCTCTTCTCGTCGTGCCGCAGCCAATGGGACGACCCGGAGAACACCGCCACGGCTGTAGGGGAACGCGAGGTCAGCGGTAAGCACGATGGTCTCTCCGGCGTCTGCTGGTGGCCTGTTCGTTGGTATCTGACGTGACCAGCTCGTACAGCACCGCTTTTTTTCCCGTAGCGGGGCGCAAGATGCGACCGAGGCGCTGCACGTGTTCACGGATGGAGCTGGTCCCCGAGACGATGATGGCCACATTGGCTTCGGGCACGTCGACGCCTTCGTTGAGCACACGCGATGTCACCAACGCTCGATATCGTCCCGTACGAAATCCCTCGAGGAGCGAACTCCGTTCTCGCACCTTGGTCTGGTGGGTGATCAAAGGAATGAGGAGCAGTTGCGAGAGTGCGAGCGCGGTGGCGTTGTCGTCAGTGAAGAGAAGCACCCGATCGAGGCGGTGTCGCTGCACGAGTTCCGAGCACAGGCGAAGCTTGTTGCGAGCACGACGGGGGATCATTCGCTGGAGGCGATAGGCACGGAGGGCAGACCTCCCCTCTGCATCCCGGCTGGCCAGGCGAATGAAGTTCGTCCATCCGAAAGGCGCTCCTGCATGGATGCCGCGACGACGAAGGAATGCCAGGTATTCGTCGCGCGCCCGATCGTACGCCTCTCGCTCATCCTCATCGAGCATCACTTCGATGCGCTCGGTTTCGTAGGGCGAGAGCCACGCTCCCGCCAAATCGTTGATCTCAGAGCGGTACACCTCGGGCCCGATCAGCGCGGCGAAGAGCTCATGAAGCCCGTCTACCCGCTCTGGGGTCGCCGTCAGCCCCATCCGCGCGGGGGCGAGACTCAGGCGTGCCATATCTTGCCAAGACACTCCCGGGAGATGGTGGCACTCGTCGAACACGAGCATTCCGAAGCGACCCCCGAGATGTTCCATGTGCAGCCACGCGGAGTCGTAGGTACTGACAGTGAGTGGCTGTATCTCGTATTCGCCTCCTCCGATCACCCCTACGGGCACAGACCACGCCTTGCGAAGCTCGTCGTACCACTGCCTCACGAGGTCAAGGGTGGGGACGATGACCAAGGCATCGGTCCCGGCCGCTGCCATGGCCAGCAGCGCGACGCGTGTCTTTCCCGCGCCCGTGGGCAAGACCACGACACCCTTGCACCCTGCGGCGAGCCACGCGTCGACCGCTGCCTGCTGGTAGGCGCGTGCAGTGAGCTTCACCTCGTGGATGGCAGCGTGCTGACGCCAACCCGCGGCGGTGTCGACGTTTTCGATGCCGCCCGCGGCAAGGTTGGCCACCACGGAAGCGTAGAGGTACGCGGGTCCACGGTGGCATCCGCGCCGAGGATCCCAGCGGAGGCCGCCCGGGGCGTCCTCGACGTTGCCGTGGCGGAATCCTTCCAGTTCCAGCGTGCCTGCGTGGAAACGCAGCAAGCAGGGCTTCGGGACCACAGACTGACTCCTTCGGCGACCGGGCCCAGGGCCCAGGGCTCGACATGGTTCGAACCAGGGCGCTTGGTAGACCGCCGTGGCGAGCGACGGCAACGACCCTGAGTTGCAACTTGGTTCTCCCTTATCGTTGCTCGGAGGCCCGCAGAGCGCTATCCGCTGCTCTCGATGCCAGCCCGTCGAGATCTCAAATCCATCTGCGTTTTTGGTTCCGGACCCATCGTCATCGGTCAAGCAGCCGAGTTTGACTACAGCGGCGCCCAGGCGGTGAAAGCCCTCCGCGGCGAAGGCTATCGGGTCATCCTGGTCAACTCGAACCCCGCGACCATCATGACCGACCCCGAGGTGGCAGACGCCACCTACGTCGAGCCGCTGGTCCCCGAAGTGGTGGAGGCCATTCTCGAGCGAGAGAGGCCCGATGCCGTGCTGCCGACGGTAGGAGGGCAGACCGCCTTGAACCTCGCCATGGAGCTTGAGCGGCGAGGGGTGCTGCAGCGCCTCGGGATAGAGCTCATCGGTGCGCGCCCCGACGTCATCGACCGGGCGGAGAACCGAGAGAAATTCAAGGCCTGCATGGAGAGCATCGGGCTCGAAAGCGCGCGCTCTCACATCTGCCACTCCCTCGATGACGCAAGACGCGCGATGGCGGATTTCGGCCTTCCCCTCGTCGTGCGGCCAAGCTTCACGATGGGTGGCACCGGCGGCGGTATCGCCTACACCGAAGCGCAGCTTTACGAGATCGTGGAGACGGGCCTCGACCTCAGCCCCACGGGCGAGGTGCTCATCGAAGAGTCATTGCTCGGCTGGAAAGAATACGAGCTCGAGTTGATGCGCGACCGCAACGACAACGTGGTTGTCGTGTGCAGCATCGAGAATCTCGACCCCATGGGAGTCCACACGGGTGACTCCATCACGGTCGCGCCGGCACAGACCTTGAGCGACAGGGAGTACCAGCGGCTCAGGGATGCGGGCATCGCGATCTTGCGCGCGGTGGGCGTCGAGACCGGTGGGAGCAATGTGCAGTTCGCGGTGAACCCGCGCGATGGTCGTCTCATCGTCATCGAGATGAACCCTCGCGTGTCCCGGAGCTCGGCGCTGGCCTCCAAAGCTACCGGTTTCCCCATCGCGAAGGTGGCGGCGAAGCTCGCTGTCGGCTTCACCCTCGACGAGATTACGAACGATATCACGACGAAGACTCGCGCCGCTTTTGAGCCGAGCATCGACTATGTCGTGGTCAAGATTCCACGCTTCGATTTCGAGAAGTTCAAGGGCGCGGAGCGGCGCCTCACGACGCAGATGAAAGCCGTCGGCGAGGTCATGAGCATCGGTCGGTGCTTTCAGGAGTCACTCGGGAAAGCGCTTCGCTCTCTGGAACTCGGCGCTGCTGGGCTCGAGGACGATGGTGTGCGCCGCGCCGGAGGCATTCCCGTCACAGCCAGCGACGGGGTCGACAATCTTTTGGAGCGCATGAAGGTTCCCGCTCCGGAGCGGATTTGGCTGGTGGCGGCCGCGCTGCGGCGTGGTGCGTCCGAGCAGCAGATCTTCGATGCCACCGCCATCGACCCTTGGTTCGTGCGGCAACTGCGGGAGATGGTGGACGCGGAAGAACGGGTCGCGTCCCTCGGGACTCTCGCCCGTGTACAGGAAGACGATCTTTGGGATGCGAAACAGTCGGGACTTTCCGATGCTCGCATCGCGCAGTTGCTTCACGCCACCCCGATGGACGTGAGAGCTCACCGGAAGGCCCTCGGCGTCGTCCCTGTGATGAAACGGGTCGACACCTGCGCTGGCGAATTCGAGGCGTTTACGCCGTACCTGTATTCCGCTTACGAGCGCCCTCACTTCGTCATCGCGGACGGAGCGCTGCAAAAGGTCGTGGCTTGTGAAGCCCGCCCCACCGACCGCCCCAAGGTGGTCATTCTCGGTGGCGGGCCCATTCGTATCGGCCAGGGCATTGAGTTCGATTACTGCTGCGTCCACGCAGCCTTCGCGTTGAAGTCGGCGGGCTTCGAGGCGATCATGGTCAACTGCAACCCAGAGACTGTCAGCACCGACTACGACACGGCTGATCGCTTGTACTTCGAGCCGCTCACTCTCGAGGATGTGCTGAATCTCGTAGAACTGGAACGTCCCCTCGGGGTCATCGTGCAGTACGGTGGTCAGACCCCC
>JBMTAX010000287.1:0-4783 GCA_049429145.1 Myxococcota bacterium | reverse complement strand
CCTAAGTCTTGCGCCTTCTGATGCGCCCGCACGATGCCGTAGACACCGTCGCGGTCGGTGAGGGCGAGGTGGCAGAGCCCGAGGCGCTGCGCTTCCTCGACGAGCTCCTCGGGGTGGCTCGCCCCCTCGAGGAAGGAATAGTTGCTGCGGACCCAAAGCGGGGCGTAGGCCGTGGCCATGGCCAGAGCCTACCATGCTGAACATATGTTCAGCCAGAGCTTCTCGTTTACACCTCAGCGACGGCGGCGGCGCGCCACGGGCACAAGCAGCCCCAGGACCGCCAGCGCGCCCCACGGCGTGCTCGAGCCCACGTCGTTGGCAGAGCACATGGTGTAGACCGCCGCCCCGGGGGTCTGCCCCGGGGGCAACGGCGGGGGCTCCTTCTCCGGCTCCTCCACCACGAGCTCCGGCTCGGGCAGCGGCGGGAAGTCGTCGCTCGGGTCGAGGGGATCGGTGTCGTTGACGCCCACCTCAATGCCGTCCGTCACGCCGCCGTTGTCGGTATCGGCGTCGTTCGGGTCGGTCTCACCGGGGTCGAGGGCACCGTTGTCATTCGCGTCTTCCCCCGAGCGGCACTCATTGCCAACGGCAAGAGACCCGTCGCAGAGCCCATCATTGTCGCTATCCGGGTCGAGAGGGTCCGTCGGGTTGTCGCCACGGACCTCGGTACCGTCGAGGAGGCCGTCATCGTCGCTGTCGGGGTCATTCGGGTCGGTGCCCAGGTCTTCCTCCTCATCGTCGAAGAGCCCGTCATCATCGGTATCGACAGGGCTGAGGTCGTCGAAGAGGGTAGGGTCGGTCTCAGTGACCTGCACGACGCCGTCGGCGTTGACATCCTCGCCGCCCTCGCACTGCCCCGCCGTCGCCGCGGAGGCCTGCCCGTCGCAGAGCCCGTCGCCGTCGGTGTCGGGGTTGAGGGGGTCGGTCTTGCCGTTGGCGTAGCTGCCCCCCACGACCTCGAGGCGATCGGGTAAGCCATCGTCGTCGCTGTCGGGGTCGAGCGGAGAAGTCTCCGTCGGGTCTCGTGTGCCGTCGGCGTCTTTGTCTTCGGCGAGGGTGCAGGCTGTGACGCTTGCCGCCGCAGGGCCATCGCACAGGCCGTCGTCGTCGCTGTCCGGGTCTGTGGGTGAGGTCTCGGTAGGCTCGGTGAAGCCGTTGCCGTTGAGGTCTTCGCCCCCGGAACAAACGCCCGCGATGGGCGTCGTCACGCGGCCGTCACACAGGCCGTCATTGTCGGTGTCGGGGTCGAGGGGGTTGGTGTCGTTGGCTCCGTTGACTTCGGTACCATCATTGATGCCGTCGTTGTCGGTATCGGGATCGTTCGGGTCGGTGCCAATGGTCCCCTCGGTGGCGTTGTCGAGACCGTCGCCGTCGTCGTCGTCGAGGTTGCCGTTGTCGTCGAGGGGGTTATCCACGGGGTCACGAGAGTTGGTGCGCTCGGAGCCGTCATTCTCTCCACCGAGGTCGGTGTCGATCATGGTGGGGTCGGTCTCGCCGAGGTTCGGCTGGAAGGTGCCGTTGAAGTTTGTGTCTTCGCCGTTCACACAGCCCGTCGTCCCCGCCTGCGCCTGGCCGTCGCACAGACCGTCGTTGTCAGTGTCGGGATCGAGTGCGTTGGTCTTGCCGTTCGTATAGTTGGCGTCGACGCGCTCGAGCTTATCGCTGAGGCCATCTTTGTCGGTGTCGGCGACATTCGGGTCGGTCTCGCTTGCGTCGCGGATGCCATCATTGTCGAGGTCCTCGCCATTGGCACCGCCGAGGCACACCCCTGCGGTGGCGGTGGTGCCGTCGCAGAGGCCATCGTTGTCACTGTCGGGGTCGAGGGGGTTCGTCGGGTTTGAGCCCGGGTCAGCGGGGTTACCACCGAAGTATTCGGCGCCATCCTTGATGCCGTCGTCATCGCTGTCAGGGTCCTGCGGGTCGGTGCCGATGGACTCTTCCTCGAAGTTCGACAGTCCGTCGCCGTCGGCATCGTAGTCGAGCACCTCGACGACGAGCAGAGTCTGAAGCACCAGGTCACCCCCCGTCTGCACCGCCACACCGAGGTTGGTCAGCTCGGTGCCCACGGGAAGACCGAGGCTGTTCAGGTCGAAGCGATCGATGTCGAGCCCGTTGTTCAGCGAAGAGCTCTGGCTCGCGTTGGTCTCATTGAAGATGTTGCCGTGGGGATTGCTCGCGTTGACGAGGTCGGGGAACCAATTGTTGTTCGCGCAGTTACCGTTGCAAAGCCACGCGAAGTCGCACCCACCAAACGGTCCGTTCACCGGGTCGCATTCGCCTGCCTGCGGAAACTCGGTGTCGCCTTCCATGGCGACAACGGTGAGGCTGCCGCCGCCCGGGCCCACCTGGAAAGGCGCCAAGGTTCCTACCTGGACCGTGCCGGAATACTGGGTCGCATTCAGCCCTTGGAGTACCTCCACCTGACGCGGGTACAAGTCGGCCGGGTCGACGTACAGCAGAAGCAACGCCCAAGAACCGGCAAAGGTGTGGGTGGAGACGTCGTTCGGAGAGTTGGGGTTGCGATAACCGTTGCCGGTCTCGGCGCTCACGTTGGTCATTTGCCAGGTCCCGTTGAGGGTCGGCAGACTGGCGAGGTCTCCTTGGATGTCTTTCCAGCACGACCAATACCCCTGCTCGGCGCTGAGAGGCACGGTGAGGCAAGAGTTCGTAGCAGTCACTGAGATAGACAAGGGAGCGCTGCCGGGCGGGGTGAAGGTCACAGCTGTATCGGGGGTGAGACCCGAGCCCTGCCAAATGAGGCGCGCGAAGTAGATGCTCGCACCTGCGGGGAGGGTCAGCCCTGCTGTGGCCGGCAGCTGCAGGGTACCATTGGGCCGCACGAACGAAGCGCCGAACACCTGGTGCTTGTAAGGCCCGCGAATGCTGCCCCCGGTGAAGACCTCCTGTAGCGCATAGCCCGCGTTCAGCTGCGCGCGCACGGGCAGCGCGCTCGTCGACAGCGCGAGCAGCAGCGCGACCGAAAGAAGGTGGCGATGTCTACGGGTGTTCATCTTCGTCCTCCGAGCCTTTGGTACACGCGCCGTACCTCTCTTCGCCGCTCTCTTCTGCGAGGGCGGTGCCTCACTCCCAATCATCGGCAAAGAGTTCATCATCGTCCTCCACGGGCTTCGATTGCACCGGCCTCCGGGAGGCCGGTGGCGGGGCAGCCTCGTCCTTGTCCTCGCCCTCTTCCTCTTCTTCGTCATCTTCGTCCGATACCGTGCTCTCGTCGTCTGTCTGGTCTTCGGATTCGTCGTCAGGCGTGGTCAACAGAACGGGCCTGTCACTCGCGTCGGCGTCCCCCTCGGTGCTGTCGTCGACGATAGTAAACTCCACCCGGCGATTGCGGGCTTTACCGCTCTCTGTGCGGTTCGACTCTAAGGGCCGGGTCTCGCCATAGCCCTTGGCCACGAGACGTGATGCCTCTACCCCCGCCGCCACAAGGTAGCGGAGCACGCTCTTCGCTCTTCGGTCTGACAGCTGCAGGTTATAGCGGTCCGAGCCATCGGAGTCGGTGTGCCCCTCGACGCGAATCCGCGGGATCTCCTGGTGGGTCATGATGACTTCCGCCACGTCGTCGAGGAGTCCATAGCTCTTCGGCAAGATGCGATCGGAGTCGAAAGCGAAGTAGACCTTGTCGAGGATCTCGACCTGCTCACGGCGGACCCGCACCTTCACTTGCCGTGCGTCGCCGGGCAGCGAATCGGGACAGCCATCTTCATCTTCGAAGCCGTTGTAGACCTCGGGGTCATTCGGGCATTCGTCGTCGTTATCTTCGATGCGGTCCTTGTCGTTGTCGGGGTCCGGACACCCGTCGGCATCTTCCCATCGGTCACGATCTTCGGGTCGGTCGGGGCATTCGTCGTCGATATCGAGGATGCCGTCTTTATCGTTGTCAACGTCGGGGCAGCCGTCCTGGTCGCGAAAGCCGTCTTTGTCCTCGGGCGCGTCGGGGCACGCATCGACGTCATTCAAGATGCCATCGCCGTCGCGGTCTTGCGGTGGCTCCTCGTCGGGCAGCGGATAGTAGCCGACCCCTGCGAAGACACGTCCATCGGGAGCGCCGTAATCTGGCACGAGGCCAGTGCCCACGCCTGCGAGCACCACCACGGGGCCGAAATACATCTTCGCCGCCACCGCGGCTTCGACGGGGAACTCGCTCGTGTTGCCAAGCAGGGCTTCTGGCGCCGCCTTGCCGAAGATGTCGAGGTCGATGAAGAGAAGGTCTGGCACGGCCATGACCTCGCCGCCGATGCCGTAGTTGACCTCCTGCCCGATGGTGAGATCGCCCACGGGCATGGGTTCGCGCAACGTGATGCCGAGGTCGGCGCCGAGCTTGAAGCCCTTCGCTGAATAGCCCACCGACGCAGCGGGGGTGACGCTCGGGAAGCGACGCTCTCCGGCAAAGCGGCTCGCGTCCTTGTTGAACTGAGCGAGAGGCACCTGGGTGGCCACCCGCACCGAGGCCACGAAGCCCTGGTTCCACGGGGTGAGCAGCAACTTCGCGAACACCCGTGGGTCGGCGAGCGTGAGGGTATTGACGCCCTCGGGGTCGAAGCCTTTGCATTCCACCGTGGCGTCGTTCGGCAGCCCAGGACCGCTGAGCCACACCCCTGGCAGCGCGGCGCCCACCTCGAAGCGGTCGAAGAGGCCCCATGCCGCTGCCAGGTCAGAGCTGACCTGGTGCTCGACGATGGCGTACTCCTCGTCACCTGCCGCATTGCGGCACATCAGCGGCTCATGGGCGTAGTTTTGAGCAGATTCTCCATGAGTTTGGCTTAGG
>JBMTAX010000286.1:0-4790 GCA_049429145.1 Myxococcota bacterium | reverse complement strand
TTTCACCCCAAGGGGCAGTTCTAGGTTCTTCCGCTCGCCGGTGAATTTGGGCCACCGCATACCCGCGATCACTTTCTCGAGACAAGTAGCCAAGGGGCCTTGGCGCACCTCACGCTCCTTGAGCGCGAAGTTCGTCGCCTTCCCCTGTTCGGTGACGGTGAGCATAAGGGTGACGCGCGGAGGCAATGAGGGGTTCCGCGCGACCTCTGCCTTCAGGCAACTGCCAATGGCCCCCTGTGCACCTCGGAAGGGTGCCATCACCTGCGCCTGGGTCAGGGTCTCGACCGCGCCCCCGTCGTCGCTGGCATCGTCCTTCGATTTCTTCTGCTGGCTACCCTTTGTGCGTTTCTCTGGGGTCTTCTTGCCACTGCGCTTGGGAGAGGCGGCAGCTTTCGCAGCACCGTCGTCATCGCCACTCTCGGTTGTGGGCACGCGCGCCACGACGGCGCTGGCGGGCCCAGGCGCAGGTACAGGTGCGGGTGCTTCCACCGCGGGCGATGTCGAGGCGACAGGCCGCGCACGAGCCGGAATGTCGACGAGAGGCGGGACGCGCTGCACCCACTGGTCACCCGTGTCCCACGGGCGGGCCACGAGGAGCTGGTGTCCAGCGGCCCCGCCGAGGAGGAAGGGAACAGCGACCATCGCCCCCACACCGGCGAAACGCAGGACTCGATTCTTCTGTTCGAGACGAGCCCGCGCCTGCCGCTCGGCGAGCAGCGAGCGTTCCTCCTCCGCCTGGTCGAGGAGATCGCGAAAATAGGGAAAGCTCTCGAGGGGCTTCCATCTCCCGGCTTCGCGCCCGATGGGCACCCCCCGCCCCATTTCCCCCGTGCGTATGCGCTGGGCGATCACCGTCGCAGGGACAGGCCCCAGGACCACGTTGTCTTGTTTGAACAGCCACTCTCCCGTCGCTGCGTCGTCGTGACTGGTCTGTTCCTCGGAAGGGATTGTTCCAGGAGAGCTGGCTTCGGCCCCCGCCAACAAGGAGAGATCAAGGCCCATGGCCCGAGAAGGACCGTCAGCGCGCTCTTCTCGCCTACGCTTTTTGAGGGGTGGAGGTGCCGGGCTCGCCATGGGTCGAGTTTCTCGTCGTTCGGAAGGGGCCTCCGATCGTAGCATGGGTCGGAACACAAGCGCCCTCTCGGCCAAACAATTTGCGGTCGCCAGGCATTCCGCATCTCCCACCCTCGGGACGCCCATGAAGACGAATGGCCGCCGACAGTTTCTCGTCCGCTTTGGCTACGACGGCAGTCGATTTCATGGGCTGCAGCCCCAAGGGACCCTGCCTACCGCGGGAGCCACCCTGCGTGCACGCATCGAAGCTGCCGCGTTGCAGCGCGCCCGCGCCCTGAGTTTCGCGGCGCGCACCGACGCAGGCGTCCACGCGCTGCAGAACGCGGCGACTTTCTGGCTGGGGAACCCGCTCGACGTTGCAGATTTTCTGGCGACGCTCCAGCAGTCACGCGACGACGGCTTATGGCTGGTACGGGGCGAGGAGGTACCGCTGCATATCCACGCAAGGGGCAGCTCAAGAGGGAAGCGCTATCGGTACCGAATCGAGTACGGGGTCAACGAGGGAGAAGACGGGAGCCGGTACGAATGGTCGATCGTGCCGCCGCTCGATGTGGCAGCGATGCGTGAGGCTGCACAGTCGCTTGTCGGCACCCATGATTTTTCTTCCTTTCGGGCTCCTCGCTGCAGCAGCAGCACCCCGGTGAAGACGGTCGCTGGCGTGCGCGTCAGCGAGCAGGTCCGCACCCCTCGAGGTAGTTGGGTCGTGCTGGTGGACATCGTAGGGGATGCGTTTCTGCGGAAGATGGTGCGGATTGTCGTGGGCACCCTTGCCGAAGTCGGCGTGGGACTTCGTGCGCCCTCAGAAATGGCGGGCGTCCTAGCTGCGCGAAACCGCGCCGCAGCTGGAATCGCGGCACCGGCCCGAGGCCTTACCCTCATGCAGGTCGGTCTCGCGTGGCCAGAGGATGGGAGCGCTCTCGTGCGCGAGCTATCGCACGACGTGGCGCAGCGCAGTACCCCAGCGCCCCTGAGGGGCTAGCGCAACGTGGCGTCGTCCCGCGGTTGCGTTACCTAGCTCCTAGAGCTGTCCGAGGACGTAACCGACAACAACGCCCACAGCGATGACCCCAGCGGCAGCGATCATGCGCTTGACCCCCGGCTGCACGACGGCCAGGGCCCGGAGGTCCTCGTCATCGAGCGGACCATCTGGGGGCGTGCCGTGCGGAAGTTTCGTCCCCCGATGGAGGCTGCGGGTGAGGTTCAGGTTCATGCGCGTAGCCGCGCGGTAAGGCCCCTCGGCGCGCTCTTCTCCAGGCTCCTCAAAGTCGTCGAGAACGGCGGGCGGGGGTGCCCCTTGCGACGACCAGCGCTGACAACCAGCGTCCTGCGCATCGCCGCTATCCATGCCCGATGACGGGAGCCCCTCACCTCCAGGGGGAGGCAGGGGACGACCAACAGTGCGGATGGACGGAAGTGTCTCAGCACCTTCCTCGACGACCACCGCGGCAGAAGACGCCTCCGCCGGCGCACCACCGTCCTCGACGTCAACCGCGGCGGAAGACGCTTCGGCCGCCTCCGTAGGCAGGGGCCTCGTCGGAGGGGAGTCCTGCGCCTGCTGCTCGGGCAGCTGGCCCTCGGGAGTTCCCGTGGCGCGATGGTCTTCGAGAGCAGGCGACAGGACGCGAGACACGCTTGGTGCTGGGGAAGTCTCGACGACGTGGTTCACCGCGCCTTGTGTCTGTTCGAACGGGACGCGCAGCGCCCCAAGAGAAAACAGGACCTGGAGACCTGCTACGCACTCCTCGAGCGCGAGGGGCGCGAGAGTGACGACGTCGTGTACGGATCGGGCTCCCTCCAAGAGGGCAGCTATTGGGGCGAGGTGTGGCGGGATGATCCCACACCGTTCGGGACGCAGCGCCCAGAGTTGATGGCTACCGCCGAGAGGTCGCGCGAGACGATCGAGCTGTACACAACGCCAGCGAAAGTGGTCCGCTACCTCGGGCCAGTTCCCGACGGGGCTCGGTGGGAGGGAGACCTCATCAGCGCGCAACGAAACGAGTTGATAGTCCCCCCGTGCGAGGCCGAGCAGGCGCATCACCGCCGGCATGCCGCTCTCGTCCCGTACCAGCGCTGTCGTCACCACCCCGTCGTGGAGTGACAACTCTCCCTCGAGTTCGCCGATGAAACGGCACCGGCCCACGAAACGGTCGGCCACAAGGCGTGCAAGCAACGCCTCGGCCGTTTGACCGTCGAGAGAGCCCGCGCCTGAGAATGTCTCGCTCATGGGTTTTCGCAGAACCGCGTCGGACAAGAGGGAGCCTGCAGCTTACGCAATGGCCCGCCCTCATGCGAGCCCCGCCAGTCGGCGGTCAGCGCACCGGCCCTGCCCTGCACCCACCTCAGAGGATCGGGCCAAAGAGGTCGTTCAGAGAGTCGCCGTCCGCGTCGATGGGAAGCAGAGGCTGGTCGGCCTCATCCGCGGTTTCGATCCCCAAGGTGTCTTCTTCATCGACCTCGAGCACCGCGTCCCCGCCACAGTCCCACCGCTGCAGCGTGTCGACATAGTGTCGCAGGAATGCGTGCTGCTTTCGGTCGAGGGCCTCGAAGCACAGACCCATGCCTGCCCCGTGTCCATTGACGTTGGAGAGAAAACTCACGCGCACGACGCGGACCGGCATCTCGACGTGTTCACCCTCGAGCTCCAGGCGCAGAACGGCCCGGGTGCCCACGGGATCGGGACAGCGGGTCGCGACGAACGCCCCGGTAAGGCTCACGTCCGCTGCTCGGGCAATCAGAATCCGCTGCTCCGAGCGATAGGCTGCGGTACCGAGCACAGGGACGCGGAGCGCCCGCGTACCCGGCGACTCAAAGGGGAGTGGGGGCGGCGTAGGGGACGAACGTTTGAGCGCCAGCAACATGGGTCTCCTCAATGCGACGGGTGGCAACCGCGGTGGCGAACGGCCTCCAGATGTCGCCAAAGTGAACCGATGGTCCCCTTAGGTCAAAAAAACAGTCTCCGCCCAGGGAGGTGATCACAGAAAGACTGACCTCCCCGCGCGCCCCAGTCAGCCGATGCACACCGCCCCCTGCACAAAATGTTGTGTCCGTGTGAGCACTTGGAGGGGGGCACCATGGTGCCGTGGTGAACGGGAGCGCCCCCTCGAAGCGCCCTCACCGCAACCGCGCAGACGTCGACGGTGCATCGCGCCATCGCGCGTGCCTACCCCGCCATCAGCGCCCCGCAGGCCCAGACGTGTCCCAAATGTCCTGTGCAAGGCAGCGCCGCATCGACGCAGCTGCGGGTTTACCTCTCGGCGTGTAGGTGCCGTCGTCTGTGCCGCCGAACCCAAACCAGTTCCAGAAGTACAAGCCGTCGATGGCCTTCTCTGCAGAGAGCGCTTTACAGGCAGCGTCGTAGAGCTGTGCCTGGAGTGGCAGGTCAAGGGGAGCCTTGCGGGTCTCATCCCAGGGGTACCGAGCCGCACTCCGTATCGAGGGGTAACCGAGCTCTGTGACGATGAGAGGTCGTCCCGTGCGTTCCCTCAGCGCCTTGAGCGCCCTCGCCGGATCGCGCCAGGCCGCGCGCAGCTGTTCCGACGACGGCGCGTCGTCACTACGAGTCAGCTCGAAGTAGGCGGTGACACCCACCTCATCGAGGGCGTCCCAAAAACGGATGGGCTCGAAGTGGTCCCAATTCGCCGAGTAGTACAGTCGGCTCGACGAGCCCCGACGAACTCCCTCAATCAATCGTCGCCAGTGTTCCTCAAACAGCACGA
>JBMTAX010000285.1:0-4805 GCA_049429145.1 Myxococcota bacterium | reverse complement strand
AGCAGGTCGAGGAGCGCGGCCAAGGCCTCGGGCGTGGGGACCTTCACCCCCTCCGCTTTCATGATGAGCACGCGCTTTTTGTCACGCGGGGGAGAAAAAGAGCGCCGTAACACCTGCCGCAGCTCCGCGACCATTTCGTCCTCGGTCACGTCGCGCTCGGCGTAGAGGATGGCATCGGCTTCGGCCGCGATCCCCGCGCGCATCGCGAGATATCCACATTGGCGCCCCATGACCTCGACGATGAAGGCCCTGTGGTGCGCGCGCGCCGTGTCCGAGATGCGGTCGCAAGCCTCGACGATGGTGTTCACCGCCGTATCCACGCCAATGGCGAGGCCCGAATGGCCAATGTCATTGTCGATAGAGGCAGGCAGTCCGACGATGCGGCACGGGCTACGCCCGGCGAGGGCGTGCGCTCCCGCAAGACTGCCATTACCGCCGATGACGATAAGTCCATGGAAGCCGAGGACCGACAGCTGAGCGAGGGCGCGTTCCTGGCCCGCCGGCGTGGGTAACTCTTTCGAGCGTGCGCTGCCGAGGACTGTGCCCCCATGGCGCGAAATGCCATCCACCTCCGCCGCAGAGAGAGGTGCGGCGCGTCCCTCGAGCAATCCCGCGTACCCTCGAGGGATGCCGAACACCTCGTGGCCCCTCCCGAGCCCGGCCTTGACGATGCTGTGCAGCGCGGCATTCATCCCCGGCGCGTCGCCCCCTGACGTGAGCACCCCAATTCGCATCGCTCTCCTCCCGCGCAGACACGTCCTGCAAAGTCGCAGTCGAGTCCTCACGGTGCCTGAGAGCAGCGGAACCGGTCAACCCGCGGGGAGCGACCTGTCTGGGGCTGAGAAGTCCGCCGGAATCGGCCCGCCTCGCAAAGGGGAACTGTTAGGGTGCGGCGCAGGAACTCCGGGCGAGACCTTGTTCGACGGTCACCACGTCGACACCCGCCAATAACAGATGATCAAGAACCGCCTCGAACCCTTCGAGGGTGTAGGCGGGGGGGTAGTTGTTGTCAGGCTGCCCGGTCGTAAAGCGATGCCAGACCAAGATACGCCAGGCCCGCTCTTCACGCGCAGCGTCGATGAGCGCCTTCACCTCGGCCGTAGTTGTCCACGCGAACACGACATCCGACTCGATTTCATAGGGGCTGTCGCCCACATAGTTCATGCCGCCGAGCGCCGAGCGATAGGAATCGAAGAGGCTGGCCGCCAATGCGCGTCCCTCCTCGTTCACCTCCCCATCGGGGGCAGCATAATGTCGCACTTCCGTCCGCAGGTTTTCTGCGAGCCACGACTGCGAGCTCGTCATTTGTGAGAACATGGCTGCGGGGGAAAGCTGCGAGAGCGGGATGTGTTCGAAGTTGTGCGCGACGATCTCGTGTCCTTCCTCTACCAAGGCGCGCCCCTGCGCAAGCGTGAGATAGCCCGGCCATTGACCTACGAAGGGTTGCGCATTGAGGACGAAAGACGCCGGCAGACCGCGTGCGCGCACAAGCGGGAGTGCAAGGCGATATTGCGTCTCGTCATTGTCATCGAATTGCAGAGTCACCATCCCCCTTGCGAGAGGTGCGCAGAGCACTGCCCCTGTTGTGGCGCAGGGATCAAGTTCGATATTGGCCCCCAATCCGTAGCCAAATAGGGCGGAGGACGCGGTTTGTCCCATTGAGTTCTCGACGTGCAGAATCACAGGTGTACCCATCTCGACATAGGTACCGAGCCCGGCGCGCCACCGGCCCCAAGCGGGTGCAAGTTCCACCGTGTTACCCCCGACGACCTCGAGGCTGGCCGCACGAATGCGGGCCCCCCCCAAGAGGAACGACGCCCACCATGGATTCGACACATCCTCCTGCACCCAGGTAGGCGACCAGGTGGGAGTGCAGCTCTCGGGTACACACGCGCGATCGACGCAAATTTCATCTGTGCTGCACACCCCACAAACAGCGCCGCACCCGTCATCGCCACAGGCAGCGTCGCTGCACGCGGGAACGCAGGGCGGAGGCGGCACACAAACGCCGGTGTCGCAGGACGCACCGTTGCCACAAGCACCGCAGACACCGCCACACCCGTCGTCGCCGCATCCCTGATCGATGCAACTCGGCACGCACTCGGTGACGCATGGTTTGGTGATGGGTTCCTGCTCTACGAGATATGCAAAGGGATAGGTCTCCGTCGTGTACCCAGAGGTATCGGTCGCCCGCAGCAGCACCAAATCTCCCCTGGCAATCTGAGCCGGAGTCGCGCCCACCCATTTCCCCCACGCAGGCTCCAACTCGATCGTGCCGCGCCCGTCCACATCGATCGCCGCCGAGCGAATCTCACGTCCGTCGATTGCGTATTCCACCCACCATTCATTAGCGCCACTGGCCTGCATCCAAATGGGTTCCCAGGTAATATCGCATTCCTCGAGCAGGACAGTTGGGGATTCCGCTGATTGCTCCACCATGGTTGCGCCCGACCCGGCAGGGCCCTGGTGTTCTGCGGCTTGGGCCATGGCGCTGACGAACATTGCGCCACCGATAGAGAGACCTGCGTAACGAGTGCCTTGTGGCATGACGCCTCCTCGAGAGCGGGTTCATCGGGAGGTTCAGCAAATGTAATGCCCTGCGCGAATGCACTGCTTTCACGCAGGAAGTGTATGGAAGACGAAGAAGTCGATGCACGCCTCTGGCGATTCGATTCCGCAGCCCCGGGGGCGTGATTTGCACGTGCATCAAATTGTGCAGGCGACTCTGCACCGCGCAGCGGCATCCCCTCAGAGGCCGGCGGACCGCCGCTCGAGGAACGTCGTCAAGAGCCATGCGACCAGGGCCATCCCCAAGCTGAAGACCCCCGCGCAAACAAAGAGCCCGGTGGAGCCACGGAGACCCACTCTCTCGATCACGGGAGCTGCGACGAGGGGGGAAATGAACTGTCCGAAGAACACCGCCGCAGCGAACCCGCCGAGGACGCGGCCACGCTTATCCACGGGCGTGACCTCGGCGATCCACGTCGTGAGGACAGGCATCTGCAGTCCAAAGCCCAGGCCCGCGAGGAAAGTGCCAGCGAACACCACAGGCAGCGAGGGGGCGAGTCCGACCACCATCAAACCGGGACCCGCGATGAGAAACACCGACGCGAGGAGAGCGCTCGAGGGCAATCGCGATCGTAGCCGCCCGTAGCTGAGGGCGGCGATGGCCCCCGACAGGGTAGAGCCGGCGACCATCAACCCAGCGACGAAGGGCTCTACCGACAACCCCTCTCGTAAGAGGAAAGGTAACTGCACCGGCAGCAGGTAGAACAAGTTCATCCCGAGGTGCGCGAGCAAGAACAGCGCGCCGAGAAATAGGACCGGCGTCGGCTGCACCGCACCCTTTTGTTGGGCTGCCGTCGATGCCTGTGGCGCGGGCAGCGCACCCACAAGGAGCGGAAAGAGCAGCACTGGCGCCAAGTAGGCGAGAAACGGTCCGCGCCACGTGACGCCGGCAGCGGCACCTCCTGCGAGCAAAAATACGACGCCAGAAAGAGACATGAACGCCGACTGGAACCCGAGGAATCGCTGCCGCTCTGCGCCACTGAAGAGGTCAGCAACGAGCGCCGTGCTAGCCGTCATGATGCCACCCATGCCAGCACCGAGCAGGAGCCGCCCGGCGAGCAGGAGGGAGAGTTCGTCGACGTAGAGGCCGGTCGTGCCGCCGATGACGAAGAGGAACAGCGCGCCGTAGAGGAGTGGTCGGCGCCCGAGGGTGTCTGCAAGAAAACCCGACAGCGGCGCGGTGAGCGCGATGACCACACTCGGGAGCGAGATGAGCATGCGCACGCGGAGGTCAACGTCGTCGATGGCCGCGAATTGCTCCCGGATGGCGGGCAAGGCGGGGGCGATGATGGCACCCGCCAAAACGGGCAAGCTGCCGACGAGCAAGAGGGCAGCACGCGTTCTCCTCGAGACCGCGGAAGAGATGACCGAAGACCCGTCGGGTGACATGGCGCGCTCCGAGACCGGGCAGACAAGGTGCCCGGTGGCAGTCCCAGCGAGTGTAGGACGCCAGCCGCGAGAAAGGGTCACCCCTCGTGGGTCGCGGGCGAATGCTCGACGTAGGGCCGCGCCAACGCGACCTCGCCCAGACGGAGCGGGGCATACAGGTGGGGAAACAGCGCGCCGCCGCGGGAAGGTTCAAAGCGCAGCGACGGGCCGAGGACCTGCGCATCGAGGGTGAGGAGCCACAGGGAAGACTGACCCGCGAAATGGCGGGCGACGGTCTCGTGCACTTGTGAGGGGGTGCTCAAATGGATGTAGCCATCGCGTTCGTCGATGGGCGCCCCAGAGGTCTCGTGGCGCTCGCACAAGGCGCGCCACTGGGGCTCGGTAAGCACCTTCAAAACGGGCTCTCGAGCTTCGCGCCACAACGGTCCTGGTGCCTTCCACGACTGCCAAAAAGCCGCTTTCGTGGTGGCATAGGCGGCGGCACCTGCGCCCGCACCATGGCGCAAGGCCACGGCATAGCGCTCGCGTTGCACGGGGTCACCGAGCCCGGCTTGCTGGGCCGTGAGGTTTTGCTCCAGAGGGCTGCCTTCGACGATGAGGCGAACGGTGACCTCGACACCCGATGCAAGGCGAACCCTTCCATACGAACCCACGTGGCCCTCGTCGAGCAGGGCTGGCGCAGAAAGTCCGAGACGTGACGCGCACATCGACAACAGCGGGTACGAAGCAACGACCATGAAGTCGACGACACCGCAGCCGAGCGCTCCCTCGATGAAGCTCGTCCCCAGGGGACGAACGCAAAGGGCATCGTCGAGCGCGCGCACTTGTGCCGCGAACTCGTCGAGGCA
>JBMTAX010000284.1:0-4834 GCA_049429145.1 Myxococcota bacterium | reverse complement strand
ACGGTGTTGAGCATCTCGCTCGGCGGGCTCATCTTCGTCATGATTCAGCATGTCGTGCGGGCCGGTTGGTCCGCCGTCATCCGTCGCGTGGCAGAGACCGCTGCCAGGTCCGTGTGGGTGATGGCGCTTCTGTTCTTGCCCATCGCCATCTTCGCCCACGACATTTTCCCCTGGACCCACGAAGAGCACATGGACGCCATTCTGCAGAAGAAGGCGCCATACTTGAACGCGACCTTCTTCTATGTCCGCGCGGCGCTGTATTTCGGAATCTGGATCGGACTGTCGTGGTTTCTACACAAGACGTCCGTTTCCATGGATTTTGGTAGCAAAGAAGAGAACGACAAGAAGCAGCGTCTTCTGTGGAAGGTCTCGTCGGCGGGCGTGCTTCTCTACGCCCTCAGCCAGAGCTTTGCCGCTTTCGACTGGCTCATGAGCTTGCAGCCCCACTGGTACTCGACCATGTTCGGTGTGTACTACTTCGCGGGCTCCATGCTTGGTCTCTACAGCTTCGTCTCCCTCGTCATGCTGGGTCTTCAGCGAGCCGGTCTCGCGAAGACCGCCGTCACCACCGAGCATTACCACGACCTAGGCAAGTTCATCTTCGGACACACTGTGTTCTGGGCCTACATCGCCTTCAGTCAGTTCATGCTTATTTGGTACGCGAACATCCCTGAGGAGGTGGAGTTCTACTACCACCGGGTACACCCGGAGCATGGCTGGGCCGTCCTCAGCTACGCACTGCCGGTCATGAACTTCTTCGTCCCCTTCTTCTTCCTGCTGTCGCGCCATGTGAAGCGCAGCCGGGTAGGTCTCGTCGCTGGCGCGGTGTACACCCTCATCGTCCACGTCCTCGACATCTTCTGGCTCGTCATGCCCACTGCGGAAGGTGTGCACTTTCCGAACTCGCTGCTGTGGATCGACGTCGCAGCCCTGGTGGGTGTCGGCAGTATCTTCCTGGCGGTGTTTGCTTGGCACTTCTCGAAGCATCGTGTGGTGGCCGTGAGCGACCCGCGCATCGAAGAGAGCCTTGTTCACGAGAACTTCTGAGGATTTACCATGAGCGTCCAGACAGGTTACGACCCGGCTCATCAGGACCAACACGACGGCGCCTTTGCCGCCGGTGAGAAGTACGAACCCGACATGGGAGGCTCGCAGCCCGTCGTCATCTTCTCGTACATCGCCGTCCTTAGCGTCGCCTTCTTCATCACTCTCGGCGGACTCTTCATGTACTTCAAGTGGGAAGCCGCTGCCGAGCTTGAGCGGAAGGTCGACACGCTCGGCACACCCGCGCTCGACCAGCTGCGTCAGCAAGAGCAAACGGGCCTGCAGAACATCGACGCTGCCATGAAGGCCGTCGCCCAGGAGTATCCACGCTGATGAGCCTTCGCGCGCTCTCCTTCGGTGTCGTTGTGCTCGCGAGCCAATCGCTCGCGACGCCTGCGGCTGCCGTCACGGAGAGCGGCGATGTGGTGGCGCCGAAACCCGCCGCTCTCGAGGGGAGCGAGATCGTCGATAAGCTAGGGGCGAAGGTCCCCCTCGACGTGATGCTCGTCGACGATGAGGGGCAAGAAGTAACGCTGCGGAGTTACTTCCAAGCGGGGGAGGGCGCAGCGGGGAAGCCGGTGGTGCTCACCCTCGGGTACTACGAATGTCCCATGCTCTGTTCGTTGGTGCTGAACGCCACCCTTGACGCCCTGAAGGCGGTCTCTCTCGCTGTCGGCAAAGACTTCACCGTCCTCAGCGTCAGCGTGAATCCACGGGAAGGCGCTGCGCTCGCGGCGGAAAAGAAGAAGAACTACCTCGCCCAATATGGACGCGAGGGAGCTGCCGACGGATGGCGTTTCCACGTGGGCACGGAAGAGCAGGTGCGAAGGCTCGCCGACGCCGTGGGCTTCCAGTACCGCTGGGATGAGACCGTCGGTCAGTATGCCCATGGCGCTGGAATCTTCTTCCTGTCTCCCGACGGGACCCTCACACGGACCCTCTTCGGCATCAGCTACAACCCCACCGACGTGAAGTTCGCTCTCATGGAAGCCTCCAGAGGGCAGGTCGGCACCGTCGGTGACAAAATTCTGATGTCTTGCTTTCAATACACCCCTGACGGGCAGCGTTATGGGGTGTACGTCTGGGGCGTCATGCGCCTCGGCGGGATACTGACCCTTCTCTTTCTCGGAACGATGCTGTTCGTGCTGTGGCGCAAGGAGAGGCTTCGCTCTCCTCGCACTGGGCGCGCGTAGGACAACGCGATGGATGAGCAGAACGCGGAACTGTTGAAGTTGAACCTGCCCGTCGACAGCCTTTGGCTGCCGGAAGCGGCGAGCGTAACGGTCCCCTCCGTGGACGAGCCCTTTTGGCTCATCATGTGGACCTGCGTCTTCGCTTTCGTGGTGACGACGGTGCCGCTCTTCTGGTTCATGATTCGGTATCGTCGCAAGACCGCCGACCAGAAGGCTCTCGACCAAACCGACCACAGCCAGCTGCTCGAGATCGCCTGGTCCGCCATCCCGACGGTGTTCTTCGTCATCATCTTCGTGTGGGGGTTCCGAGGTTTCTTGAACCTCCAGACCCCGCCCGGCGATGCCATGGAGCTGCGGGTCACTGGCCAGAAATGGCAATGGACCATCAAGTACCCCGAGGGCGTGACCGTCACCGGTCAGGGCGCCGAGGTGCCTGTTCCCGTAGGCAAGAACGTCAAGCTCGTCATGACGAGCGTCGACGTCCTCCACAGCTTCTTCATCCCGAACTTCCGGACGAAGATGGACGTCATCCCCTGGCGCTACACCACCCTGTGGTTCAATGCGACCAAGGAGGGGACGTTCCCCATCTTCTGCACCGAGTACTGTGGCAAGGACCACTCCCGGATGCTCGCGAAGCTCAAGGTCATGCCGCAGGCCGACTACGACGCGTGGATCAAGAAGGCCGCTGCTGAAGCTGGCGGTCCTGCCAGCATCGAGAAGGGCATGGAGGTCTACAACGGTGTGTGCCTCGCTTGTCACTCCGTCGACGGCACCCGTCGCGTCGGGCCCTCTTTCAAGGGGCTCTACGGCACCGAACGGAAGTTTGCCGATGGCAGCGTCGTCCAGGCCAACCACGATTACCTCCTCCGCTCGATCCTCGAGCCCCACGCGCAGGTCGTCGAGGGCTACCCGCCAGCGATGCCCCCCATGGGTGGCACACTCAACCAGACACAGATCGAGTCGGTCATCCTCTACATCAAGAGCCTGAAGTAAGGCCCGTGTCGGCGACGAACGAGCACTTCATAGGACCTATCTTCGAGGGATTTCTGTCATGAGCACCAGAGACGCCGCGCACGGGCACGAGCCCAGTTACCTTGAGGCCAAGAAGGGCCTGATGAGCTGGCTCATCACCGTCGACCACAAGCGCATCGGCATCATGTACCTGATGTCGGTTCTCTTCTTCTTCATGGTGGGCGGCATCTTCGCCCTGCTTGTCCGCACCGAGCTGTGGACCCCGGGCCCCACCATCGTCGACGCCGAGACCTACAACCAATTCTTCACCATCCACGGCGCCGGGATGGTGTTCTTGGTCATCATCCCCGGTATCCCCGCGGCGCTTGGCAACTTCGTGCTGCCCCTGCAGCTGGGCGCGATGGACGTCGCCTTCCCGAAGCTGAACCTCATGTCGCTCTACGTCTTCTGGACGGGTGCGCTGATGGCCATCGGTGCCATTGTCTTCGGTGGTATCGACACCGGGTGGACCTTCTACACGCCCTATAGCTCCACCACCGATACCAACGTCATCATGATGACCTCGGCGGTGTTCGTGCTGGGCTTCTCCTCGATCTTCACCGGCCTCAACTTCGTCGTCACCATCCACAAGCTGCGTGCACCTGGCCTCACCTGGTTCCGTCTCCCCCTCTTCATCTGGGGTCTCTACGCCACCAGCCTCATCCAGGTCATGGCGACGCCGGTCCTCGCCATCACGCTCCTGCTCCTCATCATGGAGCGCAGCGTCGGTGTGGGTATTTTCGACCCTTCGCTCGGCGGCGACCCGGTGCTCTTTCAGCACTTCTTCTGGTTCTATTCGCACCCGGCTGTGTACATCATGATTCTGCCTGGGTTCGCGGTCATCTCTGATCTCATCAGCGCCCTGAGCCAGAAGCGCATCTTCGGCTATGCCTTCATCGCATTCTCGTCGTTGTCCATCGCCGTCATCAGCTTCATCGTGTGGGGCCACCACATGTTCGTGTCCGGCCAGTCTGAGATGGCGGGCATGATCTTCAGCTTCCTCACGTTTCTCGTCGCCATCCCGACGGCTGTGAAGATCTTCAACTGGCTCGCGACCATGTACAAAGGCTCGATCCAGTGGACGACGCCCATGTTCTACACGTTCGCCTTCCTGTTCCTCTTCAACATCGGCGGACTCACGGGTCTTTTCCTCGGGACCCTCAGCGTCGACGTACACTTGCACGACACCTACTTCGTCGTGGCCCACTTCCACTACGTGATGATGGGCGGCACCCTCATCGCCTTCATGGGTGGCCTCTACTACTGGTGGCCGAAGATCACGGGCAAGATGTTCAACGATACCCTCGGCAAGCTCGCCGCCGTGTTCGTCTTCATCGGTTTCAACATCACCTTCTTCAGCCAGTTCTTCATGGGCGCCCAGGGCATGCCGCGCCGGTACTACAACTACATCGAGTACTTCCAGCCATGGCACCAGTCGTCCACGATTGGCGCATACATCCTAGGCGTCGGCTTCACCCTGTCTGCGGTGGTTCTCATCACCTCCCTCTTCAGTAAGGAGAAGGCGCCCGACAACCCCTGGGGCGCGCAGACCCTCGAGTGGACCCACACAGCTACCCCGCCCATCG
>JBMTAX010000283.1:0-4845 GCA_049429145.1 Myxococcota bacterium | reverse complement strand
CGACGGGGGGAGGGTCTGGCAACAGACCCTCCGGCAGAACGAGCCGGGTGCGCAACTTGACGAGTACCGACTTTGCCTCACCCGAGAGGATTGCCGCTCCGTCGACGTCCACGTGGGGCCTCGGCACTGCG
This sequence comes from Myxococcota bacterium, assembly GCA_049429145.1. Lineage (GTDB taxonomy): Bacteria > Myxococcota > UBA727 > UBA727 > CAYLZW01 > JBMTAX01. Next base: position 4,714 of record JBMTAX010000283.1, on the reverse strand, counting down.
GTAATCCTGATATGGAGCGCGAAGGGCGATTGCCTGGCGAGGGCACCCGAATGGATGGGGCTCGACTCACCCGCGCACTCGTGCGAAACCGCAGCGGGGTTCGCCAGTGAACTTATTTTTACGCATCCTGAGCGCAGTGGTTCTCTTGCCGGTGGTGCTCTCGTTGGCCCACCTCGGCGGGATGTATTTTCTCGGTTTCATCGCCGTCGCGGGCGCGCTGTGCTCGGGGGAATACGCGGGCATGGTGGCGGCCGAAGATCGTTTTGCCCAGCGCGTCTTCGTGCTCGTCGCCACCTGCGTCACTGTGCTCGCCATGCTCAGCACCGACGCCGGCGCGGCTCTCCTCTGGATGCACGGGGGGGCGCTGCTGCTGATCGCGCTGTTCACCCTCCGCACCGGGGACATGAAATCGGTGTGGTCCCGTATGGCGACGCTCACCTTCGGCCTTGTGTACGTGAGCCTGGGGCTCGTGTCGGTGTATCGTCTCCGCTCGCTCGGCGACGGAATGGCATCGCAATGGGCAAGGCCTAGCTGGCTATATGTCGCCCTGATCGCCACGTGGTCCAACGACACCTTCGCCTATTTTGCGGGTCGCGCCTTTGGTCGCCACAAGCTCTACGAAAAGGTGAGCCCGAAGAAGACCTGGGAGGGCTTCGCAGGCGGCGCGCTCGGAAGCGTTGCGATGCTCTTCCTGTGTCGCATATGGTTTCCGTCTGCCTTCGGGCATCTCAGCGAGGTGGATCTCCTCGCGATCGGTATCCCCGCAGCGGTACTCGCCCCCGTGGGGGACCTCGCCGAGAGCCTCTTGAAGCGTACCTACGGGGTGAAAGACTCAGGCAACACCATTCCTGGGCACGGAGGCCTCCTCGACCGTGTAGACGCGGTCTTCTTCGTCGCTCCATGGACATTGCTCTACGCCGTGGTGCTCCGCCCTTTGCTGCTCTGACGAGGTCTCCGTGTCTACAGTATTGATACTCCCGCTCCTCGCTGTACTCCCGCTGGAAGTCGTTACGACGACACGGGAGAATATGAGCGCATCGGAAGGCGTGAATGCGGTGGACAGCCCTGAGGAGGGACAGACCCAACTCGCCGCCTACGAGGAGCACCAGTGCGCCGCACTCTTCGGCGGTCGCGACGACGAGGGCCCGCGCGACCATACGACTATGGTGTCCCGCTCCACCCATACCGTCGATGTCACCTATGGGGAGTCGACATGGCAAACACCACGACTCGTGAGCCTGCCAGGAATCGAGTTTGTGCGTAGCGAAGAGGTTGACGACGGCAGCCGCCGCGCGGTGCTGCGGGTCGGAGACGAATGGGCGGAAGAATGCCCCGCGGGCGAGTATGCAGTCGCCGCGCTCGCCCCCCTCGGCGTCGACGGCCGCATCCTCGCCGTCCTGGAAGAGGGAGTGCTCGCGGAACACCGGGGCGCCCTCATCTTCGTGCCGCCAGCAGGTCGGCGGGGTCCCGCTTTTCGGATGATCTGGCGCTCAGGCTTTGGCCTCAGCGTCAACGGCAGCGTGGGTGGGGGCTCTACCGGCGCGGCCAAGAACAACAGTGCTGCCGACAAGAAAGCACGACGCCAAAAACGTGGACGGGCCGACAAGGCCACCGTCAAGGCGACTGTCGCGAACCGTAGATCTGTTCGCTAGCGTCGTTTTCGACGTCTAACGACGTCACCGAGCTTGACTCACAATGAGCCCGCATGAGGGAGCAGCTTCTCCAACGCGTCAAGGCCGCGCTTGAGCCTCATCTTCGCTGCGGATTCGCTAATGCCGAGTGCCTGGGCAACCTCATTCGTGCTCAGGCCGCTGACGTGCCGCAGCACCACGACCTCGCGAAGTGCTGGCTTGAGCTTCCGCAGGGCACAGCCCAGTTCATCGTGCTGCTCCCGCGCGACGAGCTGCTCCTCAGGCCCGCTGCCCCGACTTGCAGCGCGCTCAGACGCGGCCCCCGTGAAGCCTATCCAGCGGCGAATGGGATCGCGGAGGAGGTCTCGTGCCACGTTGGCGGTGATGGTGCAGATCCAAGGAGAGAAACGCCGACCGTCAGCGAACCGCCCGAGGGCACGATAGGCGCGCAGAAACGCCTCTTGGCTGACGTCGTGAGCGTCACCGTCGTGACCAAGCAAGCGATAGGCCGTGGCATAGACGACGTCTTGGTGCAGCACGACAAGCTCCCGAAAACGATCGGGCTCGCGCAGGGCGGCCTCGACGAGCCGCGCATCCCTTTGCGCCACCCAGTCGTGCACGGTCTCGTGCCCGTCCGCGGATGGACTGAGCGCAAGGGGAAGCACCGCGGTGAGTGTCGCAGCCATGGGCAACATGATAGCTGATCGAGTATCCGCGCTGCACCCGGGGCCGTCATTGGCCCTGAGACACCGACCCAAACGGGGCGGCGCCACCGGGGTACATCAGGAGGGAGTCGTGCACGGAGACGAGTCAGCGCAGACGGAAGAGAAGCAGCCTTGGGCTTCGCCGGTGCTCTCTCCCTCCCTCGAAAGCAGCGTCATGGAGCGCCTCTCCACAGATCGGCGTTATTTCGGTCACCCCCGTCGGGACTGGCTCATCTTTTTCGGCGCCATGGCGGCGTTTGCCGTCGTGCTTCGTTTGCTCGTCGCAGCGCTGCGCTCCCAACTCATGTAGCCTTCTCCCATCACCGTCGAACTGTCGCAGGACTCTCGTTTGCAAAGCATCTACCCCCCCCTCGGGATTCGACTCGCGCTCTTCGCTCTGTTGCTCATCTGCCCGCCGTTGAGAGCGCAGATCGCTCCGGAGTGTGCAGGCACAACCGTGCGTGCCGACTACGACGAGGATAGACAGCAGGCCAAGCTGCAGAATTATTTCGCGGCGGCCTTCTTGATGACGCCCCTCGCGCCGCCGCTTCCTTATGCACCAGGGCGAGCGAGCGTCGGGCTCGAGGTCGGGGCGATCCCCCCGTTGTCCTGCCAAGACAGACTCGTCCTCGGGGGCACGAAGACCGAGGATACGAACAAGCTGCCGGCGAACCCGCGCCCGCGCCTCGTCGCTACGCTGCCCGACCTCGGCCCCGTGTCGTCGTTCTTCGGGCTCACTTTCTTGCCCCCGATACCGACACCATTGGGTTCGGTGTTGCAGGCTGGCGCTGAGGGCGGTGTGGGGTGGCGCACGCCCACGGGTCTACAGCTAGGTGCCCGCGCTCACCTCAACTTCGCACGGATGCGCGCAGAGATTGCGACGCCCTTCGTCGATGGAGACCCAGCCGTCGACGACTTGTTCTATGCCTCGTCCATGGGTGCAGATCTGGGAGCAGGCTATCAGCTCCCCTTCGAGGGTCTGCGCTGGCTTACGCCTTATGTCTCCCTCGGCATCGCGGACGTCAGTTCCCTCTTCGTGATCGGCGATGATTTCGTCATCATGGAAAATACCCTGTATCCGTGGTGGGGAGCGACCTTGGCGGCCGGAACCCAGGCGCTGCTGCTCGACGAGCACCTCGAGATAGGGGTCGAGGTATCCTCCGCGTTACCTATCTTCACCACCGTGAAAGCCAAGGTGGCATTCGTCTGGTAATCTCACGTGGTAATCTCAACGAGTCTTCTCGAGAAAGGCCGTTTTATGCGCCAGTGGTTGGCTTGTCTCTTTGTGATGCAGCTGAGCGCCGCGGCCTTCGCAGCCCCAGTGTCACTGCCCCTGCAGCGTGCGGGTTCGACTGTGTCATTTACCGCCCACACGAAGCTCTTCGACGTCACCGGCACCTTCCAGCAATGGCGGGGTACCCTCGTATTGGACAGGGAGAACCTGACCGCATCAAAGGTCACCGTAGAAGTTGACGTGGACACCCTCGACACCGGAATCAATGCCCGCGACGAGCATGTGCGAGGCGAGGACTTCCTGCATACTGCGACGCACAAAAAAGCGACGTTCGTTTCGCGCGAGGTGCAAGTCGGCGGCCCGGCCGGGATTGTCGTCGTGGGTGACCTCACCATACGCGGCGTCACCAAGCGCGTCAGCGTGCCGATCGAACTCGCGGACCTAAATGGCAAAGTCCACGCGACAGGAAAGCTACAGCTGAACCGTTTCGACTACGGGGTCAACTATAAGGCATCGCTCTTGACGCCTGCAGTGGCTCCCGAGGTCGAGCTCACCTTCGTCTTCCAGTTTGCGCCAGGTGCGTAGGCACAGCACGCAAGAGCGGATGACTGGGATGTGGTGTTCTCCCCCCTGTCACGATCGCGCCATCTGGGTGAGACTGCGCGCCAGGCAAAGTGTGCGCAGGGTCCTCCGAGCGGGCCCTCGCTCCCCAAGACAGGACGTCGTCGATGAGTGAGCTCTCCACGCAGAGTGCGCCGCACCGCCCCGCGAGGCCCCTCGTACGCGTCTGTGCTCGCCTCCGCGCCGCCATCGAGGGCCTCGGCGCCCCCGTGCTGCATTTCGTGGGCGAGCTCGGCTCACTCACCCTCTTCTGCGGCCAAATTGTCTACTGGGCGGTACGGCGCCCCTTTCGCAGTGCGGAACTCGCGCGACACATGCGGGATGTGGGCTTTGGGTCGCTGTTCATCGTCGTCCTCACTGGCCTCTTCACCGGGCTTGTGTTTGGGCTACAGACCCTGAATGGCTTCCGTCGCTTCGGCGCGGAGGCCCTGGTCGGACCTGCCACACTGCTTTCTCTCGCGCGTGAACTCGGCCCCGTGCTTACAGGGTTGATGGTGGCGGGTCGCTCTGGGTCCGGGATGGCT
>JBMTAX010000282.1:0-4862 GCA_049429145.1 Myxococcota bacterium | reverse complement strand
ATAGTCTTGGGCGGTACGAGCTCGTTGAGCAGCTCGGCAAGGGCGCAGCCGGAACGGTGTTCCGCGCGCGGGACACGCTCCTAGGCATCGACGTGTGCGTGAAGATTCTTCACGAAGGGCTCTCTTCGCAGCCTGGCATCATGGAGCGCTTCAAGCGGGAGCTGCTCCTTGCGCGGCGGGTGGCCCACCCTGGCATCTGCAAGATCTTCGACATGCAAGAGGCTGGGGGGACGCACTTTCTCACCATGGAGTACGCCCCGGGAGAGACCCTCGCGACGCAGCTCAACCGCGACGGGAAGAAGCCAGCCCTCGAGGCGATTCGCCTCGTGCGCAAGATCGCGGAAGCGCTCGGCGCGGCGCACAAGGTAGGCGTCGTGCACCGCGACATGAAGCCCGGCAACATCATCATCCGTGACAAAGAGAGAGTGACAATCGTCGACTTCGGCGTCGCGACGGCGCAGGACGTCGACCGCCTGACCCGCGCTGGCGTCGTGCTCGGGTCGCGCAGCTACATGGCCCCAGAGGCATGGGAGGGGAAGCCGGTGACCGCCGCCAGCGACGTATGGGCGCTCGGTGTGATCCTCTACGGCTGCATCACAGGGACGCTGCCCTACACCGGCGAAGGCGTGGTCGGGGTCTTCGACGCGATTCAAAATTCGAGGCCGGTACCGCCCCAAGAGCTCAACCCAGAAGTCACACCTGCACTTGAGGCGGTGATCTTCAAGGCGATGTGCGTGGATGTCGCGGGCCGCTACAGCGACGCCGGCGCGATGGAGGCTGCCCTCGCCGAGGTGGAGATGGGGTGGGGCAACACCGCGCCGTCGTTCAACGTGTTGCCCTCCCTCGAGAACATCTCCCTTCCCCCGCTCGTCACGCCGGGCGCACGGCCTGTCGTCAACCCTTTCGGCCGCCCTCCCGCCGCGCGCGCGCCTCAGCACACCCAGGAGATCAGCGACGTCGAGCCGCGTGCGGACCTTCCCTCGGCGGCTCTCGAGGAATCGCTACCCCTCCACACAGCGGGGAACGAAGCATCGACTCACTTCACAGCTGTCCACGGGGCCCCGGTGCCAGCGGAGTCCGCCGTCGAGGCCGCACCGGCGATGGACTCCGTCGCTGCAGCGTTCGACGCTGCCTTTGCCGTGGCCGCCCCAGGGGGTACGTCGCGAGGGCTCGCAGAATCCAGCGGTGTTGCGCCGACGACTGCCGCTCCAGCGGTCTCTACTTCGTCGGCCGTTTCACGGTCGACTCCTCCAGCACCCGGTACGTCACCCTCGGGCGCGTTCCTTACCACTGATGACGCAGACGTTGCTCCAGTCGACGACGACGTCGCCCCTGCGGATGACAACATCGCGGCCGAGGGAGAGGCGGACGCCTCCCCAAGTGGCGGGGTTCGAGCGGCTAAGCCCGTGGCCGCATTCGCGGGTGACCTCGACCACACCCAAGAGGTCAGACCGCTCCTCACAGAGAGCTGGTCGCTCTCAGACGCGGTTACCGAGCCGCCTTCTCCGGCGGTGTCGAACGACGATCAACCAGCGCCCGTCGACGAAGTGAGCGACGAGCAGCCGCGGTACGACGATGCAGGTGCCGCCTCACCCGGGAGCGGGTCATTTCCTGGACCATTCTTGGTGGTGTCGAGAGATCACGTTCCCCCACCCTCGGTGAACGTGGACAAGCCGGCCCCAAAGCCGCATCGCAAACCTGCATCGCTGGTGCTCGGCGTCCTCGTCGTCGTCGCTGTGCTCGGGGGTATCGCCGCGTATTTCTTGCCTACGACCGGAGCGACACAGGCCAACGCGCCTTCGGAGCCCGTCACGGGGACTGACGAAGGCGCGCTCCCTGTTGCGCCCGCACCCGATGATGAGGCCCCGCCAGCCCCAGCTGCAGCCGATGCGGGTGACACCACCGATGGGGCCTGGGATTTCGGTGCAGGTGAGGGGACTGACGACGAGGACGAAGCGGGCACCGACGCGGGCAACCCGCAGGCACCGGGTGGGGAGCCAGCGCCTCCACCCATGCAGGCGGCGTCGACGAAGACAGAGCTCGCTATCGATGAGTCCGTTCCGCCTGAGGAGATCATGCCACCGGTTGCGCCGCGACGGGGGCTCTCGCAGGGCGCCGACCCGCAGCGAGGGCGCTTCAAGAAGGTGCAGGGGCAGCTTGTGCGGGAGATGGGCAGCCGTGGCGTCGTCCCCGGCGATGTTCCCGCGCTCGACAGCAAGCGGCGCGCGATGGCGGCCGCGGCTCGTCGTGGCGACTACCGAGCGGCACAGCGAGACGCAGAGGCCGCCTTGGCGCTCCTTTCCCGAGTGAATGTCGACAAAGCCTTCGTCGGCAACAAGCTGCAGCGCTTCAATGTGCGTTACGACAAGATCAAGGATGTCGGCCTGCGCGCGAAGCTGAAGGACGTCTTGAAGACCGTCAGCATCGCCTATTCGAAGGGCAGTTTTGCGGACGCAAACCGTGCCTTGAACCAAGCATTCGCCATGATGGGGAGGTAGAGCCTCGATGTATGCGCTCACTATCGGCATCGCGCTCTCGGTCGCGGCAGCCAACCTGCCGGTCGATCTCGTGTTCGGCGACTATCGCACGGTGGGTCTCAGCGACGACGAGGGTGCCGAATTTCGCGGTCGTGTCGAGGAGGAACTCAACGCGATCGGCATTCGGGTCAGGGTTACCGCCGCCGTGGTCAGCCAGGAGTGCCTGCAAGAGCCCGAGTGCGTCCAACAAGTCGTCGGGGATACCGCCGGTCTTGTCGACGTGGAGATCATGCGCGTCGGCCCCTTCTTGCAGGTGAAGTTTCGCCTCTTCGACCCTGCGAGCGAACTCCTCTTCGACGAGGAGGGTATGGAGGACGCAGACGTGCTTGTGGCAGGCGGTACGCTCCTGCCCGATGGCATCGCCGAGAAGGTGGGTGCGTCCGGGTTGCCCTTGGCCCCCGAGCAGCTTGCCCTCCCTGCAGAGCCGACGGAACCAGCCCCTACCGAAGAGGTGGCTGCTGTGACGACGGAGGAATCGTCCCTCGAGTTGCCTCCTCTCGGTCTTGCAGGCGTGGCCTTGGCGGCTGGCGGCGTCCTCCTGGTCGCCGTAGGCTCTGTCCTTGCCTTTGGCGAGGCGTCCGTGCTCGAGGACCCCGCCTCTCTCGGCGCCGATAAGGAACGGGCCCGGGTGTTCGGGCCCACCGCACTCGGGCTCGCCGCTGTCGGCACCCTCGTGATGGGCGGCGGCGGTACCCTTGCGACGATTGGGTTTCAGCAGTCTTCCCCGTGAAGCTCACCCTCGCCGTTGCCGTCCACCGTGGCGGTGACGTCTGCGCGGCGTATCGACCCAAACGTCACCGCTATCGGACAGCGGCACCGAAGCCCAAGAGCTCGTCGAGGGAGAGATTGAGCGCGAGCCCAATGACGTCGTAGGACGTCGCGTAACGGCCCATCGCGATCCGTGTGCGTGGCTCGGGTTGTCCGCCTGGCTGTGCGACCGCCTCGCTGTGCACGATGCTCTCGTCTCCCACGACGCGATCGAACAAAAAGGCATGACCGTACCCGAGGTCAATCCGCACGCCATAGAGCGCCAGTGAGCCGCCGAGTCCGATACCCACCTGCTCGCCGTTCATGAGGTCGACGGAGTAAGTCGACGACGGTATCGCGTCAGTCTCGTAATAAGCCCCCGAGCGCAACGCGACGGCGCCGTCGAGGAACGTCACCTCGCCACCGAGGCGTACGCTAAAGGCGTCTTGCCAGTCTTTGGGTTGCACGATGGGGGCGAGAGGAGTGGGATCGCCTCCGGCCAATCGCGTCGAGAGTCCGGTCGTCTCCAAGTAGACGTGGTCGTACACCGACCACGGTTCGTAGACGAAGTCTGCCTCGACCTCGAGGTCGAACAGTCCCTCGAACAGGTCACGTGCGAGGTACTTTGCCCCTGCGCGATAGAAAGGTGGGAGCTCAAAGGCAGACAACGCCGTAGGGTTGTCCTCGACAATCTCCACCGCTCCGGCGTCGATGAGTTCTACTATGGCCGGGCCGAAGCTCTCGAGCTGTACAGGTCCACGCGCAGCGACGCTGCGCCCGAGCTGCACCGATGCCCCCAGCTCGAGGCCCGGCAAAGGACTCGACCACACCCCCAAGTTCCCGGAGGGGATTAGGTGGGTCAAGGTATTGATGTGGACAGTGATGTCGTAGTCGGGGAGTTCGGCGCCCGTCGGGTCAGCGCTCAACTTGGTCCGTTGTTCCACACCGGCGCTCAGTCCTTGGAGACTCGCTCCGATGGCGATCCACTGCCGGTAACGCCACGCCGCGCTGAGTGAATAGTAGGCTTCCACGAGGTTCCGATCGATGAGCGTAAATCGCGTGTATTCATCGTCATGAAATGCGTAATCACCCGCGCGGGGTGTGTAGAAAGCGGCCCCGACGGCGAAGCCATCGAGTCCAAAGGTATCGAGGTTGAGGGATGCCCAGAGGCTCGGTACCCCCTGTGGCAGTGCCCCATTGGTCACCGCATGTCCGTCGACGTTCGAGGGAGCTTGGTACTTGCCCATGTTGGTGGCCGTGGGCGCATAAAAGCCATTTTCTTCGTCGGGCGTTAGCCTGCCTTCCCCGTTGACTCGATACACACGACCATCGCCATAGTCGCGTTGCACCGCAACGGGACCACAGTCGTCACGCGGGCCGCAGTCGCGCACGAAGCTCGCGTCCATGAACACCACCGTACCCTCGAGCTGCACCTGTAGGCCTTTGACATTTGCCAGGGCGGCTGGGTTCACCCACATTGCTGTTGGGTCCTGCGGGTTGACGAGGTTCGCGCCACCGCGGCCCACCGCGCGGGGGCGCTCACCCCCGCCTCACGCCCCACGAGGCGCGCGAGGCGCT
>JBMTAX010000281.1:0-4870 GCA_049429145.1 Myxococcota bacterium | reverse complement strand
CGTCCGCCCCCGCGCTGGGGGGGGAGCCGAGTCTTGCCGTCGTTGAGCTGCGCCGAGAGGGTGACCCCGCTGACATCGCGTTCGGGGCCCCATCCGCGAGCCAAGGGGGCGCACTGCTGGCCCCCTATCCCGACGTGGTGCTGCTCTTTCAGTCGCGAGCGTCACGAGGGGCTGACCCTTTGCTCATCGCTGCCCAGGACGGCGCCGCTCGGTTGCAGAGCGACCTCGAGCTCGAGTTGCTCATCGATGTCTACGGCGGCGGCAGTGGCCGCACTGCCACTGGATTATTGCCCCCTGGCCTCGCGCCTGCGCGGCCCCTCGACCCGCCCCCAGTGGTTCGACGATCCGAGCCCCTCACCCTCGCTGCGCTGCCAGCGAGCGCTCCAAGGGTCCCCCTTCACCTGTGGAGCCACGACGACCTTAGCGTGGGTATCGCCGACCGCCTCGCCGTTCTACTGCGCGCCGGGGGCTACGGCGCGCTCATAGAGCGAGACATGACCAAGCCACTCGTCGACGGGGTCGCGCTCCTCCGGTGGCGTGCCCCCACGACCGACGCTGCCCTTGCACTCCTCGCACTCATCGGCCGCTGGCCCGAGCTCAAGGAACTCATTGGAAGCCAGGCACTCAAAGATGCCCGCCTCCTCGATGCAGAGGCGGATGCCCGCATCGCTGCCGCCCTCGAACTCGAGCGTCGCCTTCTCGCGACACGCGCTGTGATCCCCCTCGTGAGCGCTGATCGCTGGTTGACGCTCGACCCTATGCTGCGCGGTGTCAGGCTACGTGTCGACGGTGTACCGCTGTTGCACGATGCGTGGTGGGGAGGCGAGCGATGAAGACGGCCCGTCGACGTTCATGGGGGCGCCCATGAGCTTGCGGTGGCGGCTCAGCGCAGCCCTTCTGCTCGTCGTTGTGGTGGCCGTCGCCGGTGGGACTGCGGCGCACCTTGCGGAAGTGTCCCGCAGATTCGAGCAGCAACTGCAGCAGCAGTCTTCGCGTGTCGTAGCTGCCATCGAGGTAGACCTCGCGCAGGCGGGCGACCTGCTCGACGAGGAACTGCGCGCTTCGCTCGACCCCCGCGGTTACCTGGCTCGCAGCGTGGCGGCCGGGCGTGCCGATGCCCGCTATCTCATCGCCAATGGTCGGCTCGAGCGCGGACGCTTGGAGGTGTTGAAGCTGCTTGACGCAGACGGGCAAATCCTGACGTCGGGGCACTGGCCCGCATCCTTTGGCGCACTCGATCCACAAGTCGAGACCTATCGGACAGATCCAGGGGTGGGGGCGCGCATCATCGACGAAGCCACTCCCGCGGGCTCTGCTCCTTCGCTGCAGCGATGGGCACGGGTGCGCTGGGGGGGGCGCGACCTCATCGTCGTCGCGGGACGCTTCCTCGATGCTGCTGCACTCGAACTGATGCGCGCTCGTGTGGGCGCTGACCTGATCGCCCTCTGTCGACCCGACCAGAGTGAGAGCCGCTGCATCGCCGTGCGTAGCCCGGCGCTCGCGAGCGAGAGGGTCTTCGAAGACGACCGCTCGTGGACGGAGAATCTCGTGCTGAGTCAGCTCGCGCTCGGGGCAGGAACCGAGCCGCCTGAACTCGTCGCTGGCCTCGATCGACGCGGCATCGATGCCGTGGAGCAAGGCATTGTGGAGCGCGCAGTGGCCGTCGGGGCGTTGAGCATCCTGCTCTCTCTCTTGCTCGGTGTGCTGTTGGCGACGCGCCAGGTACGTCCGGTGGAAGCTCTCGCTGATGCGGCAGGGCGCCTCGCGGGAGGGGACCTGGCCGCACGGGTTGACGATGAAGGGGGCGGCGTAGAGATGCGACGCCTCGTGACCGCCTTCAACCAGATGGCGACGGAGATCGAGCGCTCACAAACCCGACTCAAGCAAGCGGAGCGTGTGGCGGCGTGGCGTGAGATTGCCCGAGGGCTCGCCCATGAGCTGAAAAACCCCCTCACACCGATCCTGGGCGCCATGGATGTCATCCGTAAGGCGCGGCGACTCGGCCGCAGTGACTTTGACGCCATCCTCGACGAGCAAGCCGATGCGGTGGTGGAAGAGGTCATGCGCCTCAAGGAGTTGGCCGATGCCTTCAGCCGTTTCGCTCGCCTGCCCGACCCTCGACTCGAGCCCCTCGACCTTGGCCAGGTAGTCGACAACGCCGTAGCGCTCTACGTGGGCGAGGGCTCGAACGTCATCGTGTCGCGACACTATCAGCAGGCGCTCCCGTCCCTCGTCGCGGACCGCACGCAACTCGCGACGGCGGTGACCAACCTTGTCAAGAACGCCGTTGAGGCGATGGACGGAACGGGGCGCCTGACACTGCGACTCACGTCGCTCCCAGGCGGCGGAGAAGGTCGCGACGAAGTAGAGCTTGCCATCGAGGACACGGGCCCCGGTATCGCGCCCGACCTCGAGCAGCGCCTCTTCATGCCCTACGTCTCCACCAAAGGAAGCCGTGGGACCGGGCTTGGGCTCGCCCTCGTTCATCGCATCGTCATGGAGCACGAGGGCAGCATTGAGGTGCGGCGCGCAGAGGGAGGCGGTGCTGCTTTCGTCTTGCGTCTCCCGACGCGGGGGCCCACCCTCCGGGGGGAAAGCGACGTTGCCGCATGATCACCATCACCGACCTCACGAAGAGATTTGGCGCCCGTACTCTTTTTGAAGGTGTGTCCTTGCAGCTGAACGCTGGCGAGCGCTACGGGCTCGTCGGTGCCAACGGTTGTGGGAAATCCACCTTCGCGCGAATCATCGCTGGCGACGAAGGGCAGAGCGAGGGACACATCGCGATTCCGAAGCGGGTGCGCGTCGGCGTGTTGCGACAAGACCATTTCGAAAGTGACGAGCAGCGCATTCTTGATGTAGCCATGATGGGCGACGACGTCGTTTACCAGGCCATGCGAGAGAAGGCCGCTATGCTCGATAGCGGTAGCGCCGTCGACGCCGACCGACTGGGCGAGCTCGAAGAGATTATCCTCACCCGCGATGGCTATGGGCTCGAGGCGAGGGCGGGCGAGATCCTCGAAGGGCTCGGCATTCCTTCCGTGTTCCACACGCGGCCCCTGCGGATGCTCTCAGGCGGATTCAAGCTTCGCGCCTTGCTGGCCCAGGTACTCGCCGCAGGGCCTGACCTGCTTGTGCTCGACGAGCCTACGAACCATCTCGATATCGTTAGCATCAAGTGGCTCGAGACCTTCCTCGCTGGCTACGCCGGTTGCGCGGTCCTCATCTCCCACGATCGTCGCTTTCTCGACAACGTCTGTACCTACGTCTGCGACGTCGACTACGAGACCATCACCCTATATCGCGGCGACTACGAAGCTTTCGTCGTACAGAAAGTAGAAGAGCGCGCACGGCGAGAGCGTGAGATAGAGAAGCAACAGACCGAGAAGGAGCATCTCGAAGCTTTCGTACAGCGCTTCAAAGCCAAGGCCTCCAAAGCACGCCAAGCCCAGAGCAAGGCGAAGCAGATGGAGAAGATCGTCATCGAAGATCTGCCCCAGTCTTCGAGACGTCATCCCCGATTTCAGTTTCCGCAGCGTCGACCAAGCGGCCGGGAGGTGTTGGAGGTCACCGGCGTCGGCAAGTCCTACGGGGAGCGTAGGGTGTTGTCCGGGGTAGATCTTCTGGTCCGGCGGGGGGAGCGCATCGCCATCATCGGCGAGAATGGCGTCGGCAAGTCTACCTTGCTGAAGGTTCTCGTCGGCGAGGTCACCGCCGATACCGGGTCGACCCGCTGGGGACATGAGACATGGCAGGGCTACTTCCCGCAGGACCACGCCGGTCTCATCGGAACCGAGGGGAACGTCCAGTCATGGCTGTGGGGCTTCTGCAGCGACGAGAACATTGGGCAAATCCGCTCGCGCCTTGGGGCCGTGCTCTTCTCTGGCGATGATGCCGAGAAGCCTTTGCGCGCTCTCTCAGGCGGAGAGTGTGCGAGGCTGATCTTCGCGAAGCTCTCAGCGGCACAGCCAAACGTGTTGTTGCTCGATGAACCGACCAACCATCTTGACATCGAGGCCATCGAGGCGCTCGTCGACGCGCTCAAGACCTACGAGGGCACACTGATCTTCGTGAGTCATGATCGCTGGTTCGTACAGCAACTGGCGACGCGCATCATCGAGATCAAGAGAGACGGTGTGACCGACTACATGGGGACGTACGAGGAGTACGTCGGGCGCTTTGGTGATGATCACCTCGACGTCGAGGCGACCCTGCAGCGGGCGAAAGCGGCACGTGCGCAGGAGGCGCCGAAGGAAGCGGGCAAGAACCCCCGCGAAGTCTACGAGGCCAGCAAAAAGCGCCGTCGCTTCGAGGCACAGCGAGACAAGGCCACTGCAGCCATCGCTGACGTCGAGCAACGGCTCGCGCGCATCACAGAGGCCTTCTGTCGACCTGGCTACTTCGAGACCACCCCGGCGCCGCAGGTACAGGCCGCGCAGACGGAGCAAACGAACCTTGAGGAGCGTCTTGCAGCCCTCATGGTCGAGTGGGAAGAGGCGGAGGCGAAGCTCGAGGAACTCGACGCTGCTTCGAAGTAAAATGCCTGCCGCCTTTGAGAACCAGCCCGCGGCGATGCACCTCGATGAGGTCACCCAGGCGCTCGAGGTCAGTTGCCTTTGCCCCTCAGCATGCGCCGCTGAATCGCGAAGACCAGGCGCCCTAGCGCGTCCAGCTCCTGGGTATGCGACGACGCATCGCGGAACATGAACCCAACCCGCCTGCCGCGCGTGCCGAGGTCCTGCTGCGACCTCGCGACCACAGGTAGCCGAAACACCCCACTCTCGTCGCGGCGACCCGTGCTCTCCACCAGGTCTTTGTCGCTGAAGTGCATGCGTATGAGCAGCTCGTCTTCAGCTTCCAGCTCCATCTC
>JBMTAX010000280.1:0-4934 GCA_049429145.1 Myxococcota bacterium | reverse complement strand
TTCACCCGTCGGACCAAGAACTTGAACGGAGAAACCTGTGGCGGCTACCGCAGGCTTGTCGGAAACGATGATATGCCCGTGGACATCGTCGAGGTGTGGTCGACCACAAAGCTCTTCACCAACCACATCAAATCGACCAAGTTTGTCGGCGGTAAAGCGGATTGACGCAGGAAGCCCTGGTGCTGCGAATTCATGAACACCAAACCTGGGGATATTCAGTGTGGAAATAAATCGCTCACTGTAGAAGGTGATCTCGACCCGGTCACCGTAGGTCACGCGCAAGCTACGGCCAACGGACGTCAACGGACCCTCAGGGTCAACACGGAAGCCATTCCAGCTGCCGTCGCCGGCTTCGATACGGATCTGTATCTTGTGAGCAGGAACCAGGGCTTCCGTATGGACAACAGGGATACAGCCACCCAGAAGGACAGTAAGCATTCCGACGCCGAGAATCGGTCCATAAATTTCCATGACCGAGTTCTAGAATAGCGGGTGGCCGAGTGTCTCGAAAGGCGACCTACCTTCCCATGGGAAGAGACGCTCGAAGACCGTTCCCCTCCTGAACGAACGCAAACAAACCAGGCTCAGAGCGGTCCCGGCTCAAGGTCCGGATTCTGGGTGGGCAGCGTGTGGCTCAGCCACTTGGTGCTTGTGGAACGTTCGAATGTCAGGGTGTGTTCGCGCTAGGGGCCTCCGGTGCTTGCACCCAAGCTCGCGTTACCTTTCCTACCGTGGGGGAATCTTGGGCGGCCGGGGAGGGTCCGCGCAGAGCGCAATCTTGCCCGCGCTCGTGGTCTCACGCAGGTTGCCCCTGCGAGTACGACCACTCTACGATCCTACTTCTGCAGAAGAACCCGCAATCTCCGTGGGGAACGACGATGTGGCCCGCTGAAACTCGCCGCGCACTCTGGGTAGCTCTTGTCGGCAATACCGTACCTCGCTGGTTGGTCGGCGCCGCGATCTCGCTCTCGGCGTGTACTTTCACAGTAGAGCTTGAGCCCACATTGCGGCTGCTCTGCAGCAAGACCGAGGAATTCCCATGCGGCTGGGTTTGCGCAGTCGACCAGGGCCTCTGCTTCGAGCGCGGCGCAGCTTGTCTCGATATCGACGAGGCGAACAACACGGCGTTTCAGGCCCTGGATGGTACCGCCTGCGGCGGCGCCAATATCTGTGTCGCAGGGGCCTGCGTTCTGGCCCGTTGCGGTGACGGTGTGACGAGCGGTGACGAGACCTGCGACGGACAGCCCTATTGCCGAGAAGACTGCACCTACTGCGGCGACGCCCGTATCGACGATGGGGAGGACTGTGACAACGGCGAGCAGAACAGCGACAGAGATCGCGGCGCTTGTCGTACCGATTGCCGCTCGCCGAGCTGCGGTGACGGGGTCACCGACCCAGGAGAAGGTTGTGACGAGGGAGACGCCAACAGCGACTCAGAGCCTGAGGCGTGCCGAACCAGCTGCGCGAGGGCCGACTGTGGCGACGGGGTTCTCGATGAGGACGAGGAATGTGATGATGGGGTGCAGAACAGCGACGTCTTCGCGAATGCTTGCCGCAGCACCTGTGCTGGCCCCAGCTGCGGTGATGGCGTGCTCGATGAAGGCGAGCTTTGCGACGACGGGTCGGCCAACAGCGACGTTCAGCCAAACGCCTGCCGCACGACCTGTGTGCCCGCCGCCTGCGGCGATGGCAGCCTCGACCTGGGCGAGGAATGTGACGACGGTGGGCTGAACAACGACGGTGCTGCGAACGCTTGTCGCAGCGACTGCTCGCGAGCGGGCTGCGGCGATGGTGTCATCGACGATGGAGAAGCATGCGACGATGACAACACCGTCTCAGGTGATGGGTGCCGCGCTGACTGCCGCAAGGTCGAAGTGTGTGGCGATGGCTTGCTCGACGAGGGAGAGGCCTGTGACGATGGCAACGGGAACCCCGTCGATGGCTGTGACGACTGTGCCCTCCACCGCTGGAATTTCACCACCGTGCTGTCGGGCCAGGTGGAGCCGAGCATCGCGCTGCAGCCCCAAGGGGTCGCGGTCGATGCCCGTGGGCGCGTCTTCGTCTCCGACCTCTCGCAGCACCGCATCGTGCGGGTTGACGAGACGGGTGCCGTCGTCATCGCCGGGACTGGAGTGGCGGGCTACGCAGGGGACAACGGTCTCGCCACCGACGCGCAGCTCGATGGTCCCTTCGGCGTGCACGCCGACCCGAGTGGACGGGTGTACATCGCCGATCGCAACAACCACCGCGTTCGCATGATCGACCTCGACGGGACCATTCGCACCATCGCCGGCACAGGGACAGCGGGGACCGGCGGCGACGGGAACCCCGCAGTGAACGCAGAGCTCGACAGCCCGCGTGGAGTCACCACCGATGCTGCGGGCCTCGTCTACATCGCTGACACTGGCAACCACCGCATACGACGCATCAATGCGCTCGGAATCATGGAGACCGTCGCAGGCACAGGCAGCGCAGGGCTAAGCGGGGACGGAGCTGCCGCGAGCGCAGCAACGCTGAGTGGTCCTTGGGATGGCGACGTGGCGCTCGACGGGACGATTTATATCGCGGACCGCGGCAACAAAGCCGTTCGCGCGGTCAGGGGGGGCGTCATCTCGACGTTGCTCGCGGCTGGCGAGACCGTAGAAGGACTCGCGCTTACCTTCCCCAATGGAATTGCGCACGACTGGGGCGGTGGGTTCTTCGTCACAGATGCGAACAACAATCGAGTGTTGCACGTCGCTGCCAACGGCACGAGCACCGTCGTCGCAGGGGGCGGGTCCGGGGATGCGGTCGGGGATGGTGGGCCGACCCGCAGTGCGGTTCTCTACGGACCCATCGGTATCGCGGCGTCGGAGAATGGTAGTTATTTCATTGCGGACAACCTCAACCTTCGGGTTCGGCGTGTCGACCCTACAGGCATCATCTCGACGCTGGTGGGCTCTGGGGTGCTCTCTCCCCCGAAAGAAGACGACCTCGCCACGAGCATGTCGTTGAATGTTCCGCCCGGCCTCGTCACAGCGACCGACGGGAGCGTGTACCTCTCTGATTCTGGCAACCATCGGGTACTCCGCGTCCTCCCCGATGGAACCGTCACTACCTTCGCTGGCAACGGCAAGCAGGGGTTTGCAGGCGACGGTGGGCCGGCCATTGCAGCGAGCCTCAACCGCCCAGAGGGGCTTGCCCTCGACGCTGCGGGGAACCTCTATATCGCCGATCGCTTTAACTCGCGCATCCGGCGCGTCGATGCGGCGGGCATCATCACGACTGTCGCAGGCACAGGTAGTGCGGGCTTCAGCGGTGACGGCGGGGCGGCGACCGCTGCATCCCTCAACCTCCCCTCAGGGGTTTTCTTCGACGCACAGGTCGGACTGTATATCGCCGATCGTTCGAATCACCGCATTCGTCTCGTGGACGGGCAGGGACGGCGTCGGCCTTGTCGTCACCTGCGCATGTCGTCGACGATGGAGCCGGCGGGGTCTACCTGACCGACACGGGTAACCATCGTGTACGCCGCGTCACCGACGCAGGCTTCATCACCACTGTCGCGGGTACGGGAATCGCAGGCGATAACGGCGATGGAGGCCAAGCCTCGGAGGCATCCTTTCATAGCCCCGTGGGTCTCACCCGCCTCGCTGATGGCGGTTTGCTCATCGCCGATACTGGCAATCATCGCCTGAGACTCATCGGGGTCGACGGCATCGTGTCCGCCTTTGCGGGCGTAGGGCTCGAGGGTGTCAGCGGCGATGGAGGCCTCGCTACTGCCGCGCGCTTTTCCTCTCCCTACGGCGTCACCGTCGCGCCGGGCGGGGCCGTCGATGTGCTCGATACCGGCAATGGTCGCGTACGACGCATTGGGGCCGACGGACGTGTACTGACCGTTGCAGGGGCTGCACACCCCACAGGGCCGGGGTTGCGGGGGCGGGCTCGATTGTATGGCTCGAAATCGTTGCTGTTCCGGCCGGGCTACCTGCTCAGCGTGGGTGCCTACGGGCGCGGCGTGCAGATCGACCTTTCTGCTCAGGATGCACGTGTGGTGTTTGGCTATGACGAGGCGAGCGTCGACGTGCAGGGCCTCGCTGCTTATGCAGCGCCTCTCGCTGGGGGCCGAGGCGTTGTCCTCGACCCCGTGGGGCACAGTTGGCTCGTCACCGAAAGCGAGACAGGAACCCTTCGACGCATCGGCTTCGATCCTGCGGGGAGTGGGAGCGTTGCTGTGGCGAGCACCTGGACGAACGAGGCGGTGGCGACGACGCTCGAGGGCCCCGCTGGACTTGTGTACGACGAAACGAACGGTCACTTCATCGTGGCCGACGAGCTTGGCCACTGCGTGCGTCGTGTCTCTCGCGAGGGTGTGGTCAGTGCGGAACCCATCTACGGCCGCTGTGGACAGCGCGGCAGCTTCCCCGGCTACCTCGACAGTCCGAGTCACGTCGCGAGGTCAGCGTTGACGGGGGCGGTCTACATCGCTGATACCGCGAACCATCGCGTGTTGCGCGTCGACGTCGGGGGCTCTGTCGCCCTGGTGGTCGGCGATGGCTCTGTCTCCTCGGCGGGCGCGGGCGAGCCCGCTCGGCTGTTCCCCGTCGACTCCCCTCGCCAAATCGCACTCGATGGATACGGGAACCTCTACGTGGCGTCACGCACTACCCTTCGCATGGTGGCCAATATCGATGGCGACCTCGACGCGGATGGCGATGACTCCGTCTTCACTCTTTATGGTGGTGGTGACCGTTTGCGCTCTCCCGAGGGCGACACCTTCTGCCTCGGGGCACTAGCCCTCGGGGAGGGGCATGCCATTTACGCAGCCGATGCCTGCCAGGGCTTTGTCGTGCGGGTGTTCCCTGAGTTCGTGCCCTGAACACTCCCTCCTCCGTCGCGTGCCGTTTTCGCCGCTGGAACGTGGGTTGCAGCCTCTCACGCATCGGCGCGCGAGC
>JBMTAX010000279.1:0-4956 GCA_049429145.1 Myxococcota bacterium | reverse complement strand
GGTGTTCCGCTCGAGACGATAGACGCGACGGGCCACCACGTCCTCGAGAAAGCGCTGCTGCGCCGTCGGGCTCGCGGGGAAGCCTCCCGCCGCCAGGGACGTGCTGGTCGTCAGGTCGTTCATGTAGGGTTTCATACCCCCTCTAGGGGCCGGTGGCGACGTGCTCCAAAGAGCAGGAAGGCAATGCAGACGAACAAGCCGGACAGCCCCGCGGTGGTACCGATGGCAGCGAACACCCCCGCGGCCCCGAAAGCCGCAGCACCAAGGCGGGCGAGAGGAACCCGGGCGCCATACGACACGAGCATGACGACGCTTGGTAACAAGGTTCGCCCGGTGCCCGAGAACGCACCAGTCACGATGAGTTCGACGCCTTGCAGAATCGATGGCAGCCCGACGAGCGCGAGATAGTCGAGACCGTTGCGCAAGAGGTCGTCGTCGTCGCCGAAGAGTGGAATGACCGCGGGGGCCGCGAGGAGCAATGCGCCGATCCAGGTCGAGGACAACACAAACCCTGCGAGGCTGCACCTTGCGGCGAGCATGCGCGCAAGGTCAGGGCGGCCCATGCCCCATGCCTGCCCGACGAGAGCGGCGCACGCCATGCCGATGCCTGCGCTCATTTGGTACGACAGGCTCTCCAGGCGGTGCCCCACAGCCACGGCGGCAAGGGCGGCCGGACCGGTAGCTGATAGGAGCGGCAGCAGGGTCACCCAGATGAGATCAAAGGCAATGCCCGCGGCGGCAGTAGGCGCGCCCACCCGCCACAGCTGCAGCGGGTCCGGGGGCAGCGACGATGAGGGAGTGAACCAGCCTCGTCGCCACGCGATGACGAGCAGCACCGATGCCCCGCCGAACCAAGCGACCCCTGAGGCGATGGCGATGCCGACGAGGCCGAAGCCGGGAAAAGAACCCACCCCAAACGCGAGCAGCGGGTTCAGCAAGAGATTCAGCGACGCGAAGGTCGCCGTGACGAGGAGCGGGGTGCGGGCATCGCCGGTCCCTCGGAAGCTCTGCTCCAACGTATCGAGCACCCACATGCCCACGCCAGAGATGGCGATGGTGAGAAGGTACGCTCGCGCCTCCTCGTAGACGTCGGGCGGGAGCGCCATCCAGCGCAGCGCCGCGGGGCCCGCGATGCCCATCAGGGACGAGGCCACGAGGCCGAGCACTGGCGCGAGGCTGACTGCGCGCCGGAACACCGCGCGCATCTGCTCAGGAGACCCCGCCCCCACCGACTGGGCCACGAGGCTGATGCTGCCGAGAGAATTTACCTGCGAGAGCGAATGAAACATCCATACGAGGACGACAGCCGCAGACATGCCTGCGAGTGCCGTCGTCGAGAGATGACCGGCACAGAGCGTGTCAGCGAGCATGAAACTGCTCTTCAGCCACGCCGCGAGCACCGAAGGCCACGACATGCGCCAAATGGCACGCCACGCACCGGCGTGGTGCGCGATTTCGTCGACGCGGAGGGCCTCTATTGGCCTTGGCATGGTGACCTCAAGCGAGGACGGGAAGCCGGCTTACCCGCGGAAAAGCACCATCGAGGCGCCCGCTGATGATGCCGCCTCCAAGCAAGGTGTCACCTGTGTAGATCACACCTGCCTGCCCAAGGGCCACCGCTTCCACGTCGTCCTCGAAGGTGAGTTCGACGCTGCCGTCGTCACGCGGTTCCCAGCGGGCAGCCTGGGCGCGGTGCCGCGCTCGCACCTGCACCTCCACCACCTCGGGCCACGCGGCACTCGGGACCAAGGCGTTCACGTCGTGGAGCAGTACCCGGCGGGACGCCAGGTGCTCGCGGGGGCCCACCACCACGCGGTGGCTCTCGCCATCCACATCGAGGACGTAGAGCCGACCCCCGTGTCCACCCACATGCAGCGAACGACGTTGACCCACGGTGTAGCGGTGTACCCCTTGGTGCTCGCCGAGATCACGCCCGTCGACGTGGACTACGCGTCCACCGGGAAGTTTACCCGAGGCCTTCTCGACGACGCGAGCGTGGTCTCCGTCGGGAACGAAGCAGATCTCTTGGCTGTCGGGCTTGTCGTGCACAGGGATCCCAGCGCGCTGAGCGAGCGCACGCACCAGGGGTTTGTCGAGGTCGCCGAGGGGCAGTAGCAACGTCCCCATCGCTTCGCTGGGTGTGCCGTAGAGGTAGTACGTCTGATCTCGGGCGCGGTCAGAGGGGCGCGCCATCGTCGTGAACCCGGCGAACTGCACGACCCGCGCGTAATGCCCCGTCGCCAGTTGCGCCCCGAGCGATGTCGCGGTGCGCAGCAAGTCGCCAAACTTCACCTCGTGATTGCACGCAAGGCAGGGGATCGGCGTCAGTCCCGCGCGGTAGTCGCGCACGAAAGGCTCGAAGACGGCCTCCCTGAACCGATCTCGCGCATCGATGGCATAAAAGGGGATCCCGATGAGGTCGCACAACTGTCTCGCATCCGTCATGTCGTCGACGGAACAGCATCGCCCTGCGTCGGCGCGTGGCCCATCCTCGGGAGCGAGGCGTAAGCTCACCCCCGTGACGTCGTGACCAGCCTCGCGCAACAGCCACGCCGCCACCGCAGAGTCGACACCACCTGAGAGCGCGACGATCACACGCTGTGGTGTCTCGGCAGGTTGCACCGAGAACGCAGCGGCGCGGCTCTCGAGGTCGATGGGCTGGGTCTTCGGGGTCATGGCGTCCTCGCTCGCCGAAGACGCTAGCGGGCGCGGGTCGACCTGTCAGTGCCCTCGTCAGTCGGCGTAGCCTCCGTGGCCTCACCCTGGAGCGCCAACGTCACCGCACGGGCAAGGCCCTCGGGTCCTGGCCGCGCCAGAGGCGTTCCATCGAGGTCGGCGGGCATGGTGCCGGGGCGGAGCACCACGTGCCCCTGTCGCGGCTGATACCGCGGCTCTGACGTGGGCTCCGCGAAGCGATTCCATGGACAGACCTCTTGGCACACGTCACAACCCGCCGCCCAGCCGCGTCCGGCGAGCAGGTCTTCACCCCCCTCGGTGTGCTCGATGTTCCACGTCGTCAAACAGCGGGCGACATCGAGTTGTCCAGGACTCACGAGCGCCCCGGTAGGGCATGCGACGAGGCAGCGCGTGCAAGAACCACAGAGATCATGGGGAGGCAGCGGCGCTGGAGCGCCGAGGTCGAGGTCAGTGATGAGTCCCCCGAGGAAGGTCCACGTCCCATGTATGCGCGAGATCAAAAGTCCACTCTTGCCGACGAACCCAAGCCCTGACGCTTCGGCCCACGCTCGCTCGAGCACTGCGTCTTGATCGTTGAAGATCCACACCTGAGGCGCAGGACTCACCTGCTGCAAGAGGCGCTTGCGGAGCTTGCGCAATCGCTTGCGCATCCCCCCGTGATAATCGCCGCCCCAGGCGTAGCGAGACACCTTTGCCCCGTCGCGGAGCTCGGCTTCCGACGCATGGTCGTGGTGGTCACCTGTGAAATAGCGCTGCAGCACGACAATGACGGTGCGCGCGCCTGGGTAGGCGCCGGCGAGATCAGTCCGATCAGGTACGCTCTCGCGAAGCCAGGGCAAGGCATCGAGCAGACCCGCCGCAGCGAGGTCTTGCACCTCGGCAGCCCGCGGTGTGCCTCGGTCGGCGCGAACCAGGGCTACGTCGTCAAAGCCGATTCGCCGCGCTTCGTCCACGACCCATGCACCGAGCTCAGCGGGAGTGCGCCGCTCGGCCCCGCTCACTCCGGCGACCCCTGCCCCACGAGAAGGCCTGTATGCTCGAGAGCTGCGCTGGCCGCCGCGCGGGTCGCGAGCTTCTTGCTCAACCCCTCTCCTCGCCCAAGCAGGGTCTCCGCGCACCAGACCTGCGCTTCATAGCGAGGTTCATGCTCTTTACCGCCGATGCGAACCACGTCGTAGCGGGGGACGACGCCACGCTGCGCTTGCAACAACTCTTGGAGCCGAGACTTGGGGTCGACCACAGGGGCGACATCGTGGGTAGGTGGGTCCCCGAGCAAGCGAACGACGACGCCCCTCGCGGCGCCAAGTCCAGCATCGAGAAAAACAGCCGCAATCAGAGCCTCGACTGCGTCGGCAAGCAGGGAAGCGAGGCGCTCGCCCCCTTCCTGGGTCTGGCCACGCCCCATGCGCAAGAGTGGGCCAAGCCCCTTCGCCTCAGCGGCCGCGGCAAGTGGCTGCTCGGAGACGAACGCAGCGCGGCGACGTGTCAGCTCTCCCTCATCGGCGCGAGGACTCATGGCAAGTAATGTCTCGGCCGCGACGAGCCCGAGCACCGCGTCACCGAGAAACTCAAGCCGCTCGTTATGCCCCACGCCTGCGCCGGCTCGATCTTCATGCACGTGGCTACGGTGAGTGAGCGCACAGAGCGCCAATGTCCTATCCCGAAACCGGTGGCCCAGTATCTCCTCGACACGCGTCACGCGGTCGTCGTCGTTCTTTTGGGGAACACGCCGCACCATAGTCAGCCCGCTTGTCGTCGTGCACGCCTCGGTCGGCGAGCACGCACGCTGGTGAGAGCTGTGGTGTGGTGCAGCACCCTGACAATACCGTCGGTGCAGGGGACAAGCAGGGTCGACGAGACGCCATGCTCCCGGCTCGCCTCCCGTTTCGATGAGACGGGACCCGCACCCACGATCAAGAGCCTGCGGAGCCGACGGGTGGAAACCTCTGGCTGACGGCCAACGACGAGCACGTCCTCAGCAACACACGATGTGAGTTCTTCGAGTTGCTCGTCGTGCAGCGACAAGTCGAGGGTTTGGTGCTCATCCCCAGGTGACCCGTTCAGCACCATCACCCCCGTGCAATCGTCGAGGGAGACCACCGCGCTGCTCGGCAGCTCGCCCAACCGTCGGCAAACCACCTCTCCGAGGCATCGCTGCGCCTCGAGGAAACTCGTGAACCAACGCTCCTCCTCGTGGTCCCGTGGGCAGAAATCCTCTTCCCGCAACACCCCTAGGGCGAGGTCGCTGGCCCCACGCAC
>JBMTAX010000278.1:0-4973 GCA_049429145.1 Myxococcota bacterium | reverse complement strand
CCCGCTTTGGGAGGAGGGGCGCGCCCTCGTCGTGGAGGCGCGAGGACTCATGGCCGCCATGCGCCCCCTGTTGGCAGATGACGGAGAGCTCGTCGCCACGCTGCGAGAGTTCCGTACCCTGGGGCGAGGACTCGATGACGCGGGTATTGCGCAGCTGGTGGCCAGGGGCCACCTCACGGTCGAGGAGGTCTCAGGCGCCATCGGTCTGCTCGAGCGGATGCCACTCGCGTCGACATCGGCGCAAGATGCCCTCCTGCGGAAGCTAGAGACATCGCTTGCGCGCTTCGACGACGTCGCCCGCCGTGCCGACACTGTGCTCGGGGCATTGGAACGAGGCGAAGGGGGCGCAGGTCGCGCCTTCCAGGACGAGGCCCTGATCGATGACCTGAAGGCCGTGCTGCGCCAGCTGCGACGAAACCCCATGCGATTGCTCTTGCGCGGGGACAGTGACGACGATGTTGCGTCTCCGTGACGACCACCAGGGATCCGTTCAGCCAAACGACACCGTTCTCCCGAAGGCAGCGAAGCGGAAGACCTTCCGGAGTTCCGCGAGCGCGAAGACCGTGCCACCGAGGCCGGTCATCACCACCCACCACACCGGGTCGATGGGGGCTGTGTGAAACAGCCCGTTCATGAACGGGAGATAAGTGAAGGCGAGCTGCGCTCCCAACATGGCCGCCGCGCCCACCCACACCATTGGGTTCGAGAAGAACCCGATGCGCCAAGAGGGAAGACGCAGACTGCGACACGCGAATAAGTAACCTACCTCGACGACCACGATGGTGTTGACGGCAACGGTGCGACTCGCCTCCTCGGAGAGGCCCTGCCCCTGGGCGTAAGCGAAAAAACCAAAGGCCGCACCGCCGACCACGATGGACAGCATCGCAGTGCGCATCCCCAGGGTACGGTCGAGAAGCGGAGCACTCACCGCCCGAGGACGGCGCGTCATAAGACCAGGCTCGCGGGGCTCCAAGATCAAGGTCGTGCCGAGCAGCGCCGTCGCGAGGTTCACCCACAAGAGTTGCACCGGTAGCACAGGCCGCGCGCTGCCAAACATGACTGCTGAGAGGAGCACAAGCCCCTCGCCGCCATTGGTCGGCAGGGTCCACGCGATGAACTTGACGAGGTTATCGTAGAGGCCGCGGCCCTCCTCGACAGCCGCAGCGATCGTTGCGAAGTTGTCATCGGTGAGGATCATCGCCGCTGCGGCACGAGCGACGTCGGTCCCGTGCCTCCCCATGGCGATACCGATATCGGCTTGCTTCAACGCTGGCGCATCATTCACACCGTCACCTGTCATGGCCACGACGTGTCCCCGTGACTGCAGGGCGCGCACCAACGCCAACTTCTGCTCGGGGGCGACCCGGGCGAAAACCGCGACGCTCTCTGCCACCTTCGCGAGTTCCTCGGCCGGTAGCGCCGCGAGTTCACGACCCGTGACGACGTGCAGCCCACCCGTCCGCTGACGCGCCCCGTCGATGCCGAGTTCATGAGCGATGGCAGCGGCGGTCACCGCATGGTCGCCCGTGATCATCTTCACTTGAATTCCCGCCGCGAGGCATGCGGTGACCGCTTGCCTCGCCTCTGCACGAGGGGGATCGATCATGCCGACAAGGCCGAGGAAGGTAAGCTGAGCAACGAGGCCATGGGATGCCTCCTTGGTCTCTGGAGGTAATGAGCGCCGCGCCGTGGCGAGGACCCTGAGGCCCTGGCCGGCCATTCGCTCGACCTCACGGTGAATCGTTTCCTCGTCAAGCGGTGAAGCGTGACCATTGGCATCGAGCTGCTCGACGCAGCGAGTGAGCAATGCGTCAGAGGAACCTTTCACGTAGAGCCATCGTTCACCGCTCACATCGTGAACCGTCGCCATGTACATATGGGACGATTCAAAGGGCACCGTGTCGATGCGAGAGTACGCGGCGAGACGCGCGTGATCGAGGCCGGCCTTGGCCGCGGCGATGGCGAGGGCCACCTCAGTAGGGTCTCCCTCGGGCCGCTCGGCGGGGTCTGTGCCTGCGAGGGTGACGTCGTTGCAGAGTGCTCCGGCGCGCAGCGACTCAACGAGCGCACACGACACGTCGGCCGTGACCGGCTGACCTTCACGTCGCAACTCACCCGCGACGTCAAAGCCCACGCCAGTGAGTTCGAACCACTCTCCGCCTGCGCACACCGAGGTCACAGTCATCTCGTTCTCTGTCAGTGTCCCGGTCTTGTCTGAGCAGATGACGGTGGTGCTCCCGAGAGTTTCCACCGCAGGAAGTCGTCGTACCAACGACCCGCGCTTCGCCATCGAAGAGACACCGAACGCGAGCAAGATCGTTACCGCTGCGGGGAGCCCCTCTGGGATCGCGCCGACCGCCAGCGCAACGGCAGCATTGAACGTCTGCACCAGCGGCGCCCCGCGCAGCCGCTCGACAACGACGAGTGCCACGGCAAGCACGAGAATAAACCACACCAAGAGGCGAGAAAGTTTGGCGATGCGTCGCGTAAGCGGTGTCTCGAGGGCCACCGTTGCCGCCATGAGGTCAGCGATGCGCCCCGCCTCGGTGCCGTCACCTGTCGCGACGACGACCCCGCGGCCGAGACCGTAGGTGACCCCTGACCCAGCGAAGGCCATATTGATCCGGTCACCGACCCCGGTGTCTCCCTCGAGCAGCGCAAGCCCCTTCGCAGCGGGCACCGACTCGCCGGTGAGGCCAGCCTCCTCTACCTTGAGCTCTTTGACCGCGACGAGGCGCAGGTCAGCGGGAACGGTGTCCCCGGGGCGCAGAGTGACGACGTCACCCCGAGCGAGCTGTTCGCTGGGCAATCGGCGAAGGTGGCCATCGCGCAGGACCGTCGCCTCTGTGGAAAGGCTACTCGACAAGGCCGCGATCGAGCGCTCCGCACGATGCTCTTGCAGAAAGCCGATGGTCCCATTCAGCACCACCACAGCGCCGATGACCGCGGCATCGATGAGGTCACCCAACACAAGGGACACCGCCACGGCCCCCACTAAGACGAGCACCAGAGGCTCCAGGAACTGGTCGAGGAGCGTGCGCAGCCACGGGGTCCCGCGTCGGGAGGAGAGGATATTGGGCCCATCGGCCCCCACCCGTCGTCGAGCCTCCTCGCTCTCCAAACCCGACGGTGACGACGACAGACGCGCATACACCGCGTCAACAGGGAGGGCATGCCAAGGCGTGATGGACATGGTAGGCGACTCCCCCTTTCGCTGACACGCGCGCCGCTCGAAGACGAGGGCACAAAGGGGCCCTTCGTCGGGAACGATGCGAAATGCTCGTTGCCCCTCAACCCCGAACAGCGGCGTAGTGTCGCGGTGTCGACGTCACCAGCGTACATTGTGCGGAGGGAGCGGCCGCGTAGATAGCAAGGGATGCACTCGGCTCCCTCGCTCTGGGTGACGACTTGGCTTCCTCAGCAAACGTTCACGACCCAAGCACTGAGGCAAGCCTTACTTTCGCCCAGGAGAACAGTGACGGCACGCTCCTGTCGACGCGGGCGGACCCGCTCCATTCTGCAGCCAGCTCCTCGTCGAGCGCGATGTCCGCGCGCCACCGGCGCAGTTCACGGTCGAGTGCGACGGCAGTCCGCTCGTCGTGAAGCCAGCGAGTGGCGCAGTAGTCGGTTGTGCCGAAGCGCAGCTGTTCAGATGTACGGGGGTCCTCGAGATGATAGGGGTACAACCGGCAGGCCCCGGGGCGCAGGGCGTAAATGCCGCAACGACCGAAACCTTGGAGGTCGAGCTTGAAGGGACAGGCGAGGCTGTCCTCGCGTCGTCGCAAAGCGAGCAGCGACGGCCCCGTGTCGAGGTCGAAGGCTGGCTGGGTGCCGAGGCCCGACGGATCGGGCTGGTGGGGCACGGCGGTGAACACGAGCTCCGGGGGCACCGAGAGCGTCACAGCGATGCGCGTCGACTCGACGAGGCCAAGCTCCACGCGAAAGTGGCAGCACACTCCACTGCATGCCTCGCACGGGTTGAGGCGGTGGTCTGCTTTGGAGAGAGGGAGCGTCGATGTCCTGACCTCTTCCCAGGAACTGATGGACAACATGTTGAGCACGCGCAGCGATGTCGCCATGTCAGCCCCTCGTATGCCTCCCCAAAGAGGCGGTGGTTACTACAGTACAACGGGGGGCCTTCATCGTCACCGGTCGCCCACCGCCAGAGACACTGAGCCCGAGGCCGGGGTGACCGTCAGCGAAGCCTCGCCGCCTAGGTGATGCCCCCTGACGCGGGGGTCCCCTGACGCGGGGCACCTCCTGAACCCGCTTCCGGCGAGGAACAGGGCACGGCCGGGTCGGGATCGGGCCGGCATCCCGCTTCACCCGTTCAAACCGGCCGCGAAGTCAGAATTGCAGGAGAAAAACAAGGGCTCGGTGTCACCGGTGCCGCGTTTTTCTTGCTTTTCTGTCCGACTCGCTGCACGTTCGCAGGGGTGCAGTAGGCCTCCCGAGGCTCGGATCTCGAAGCAAGTGTATGTCCGAGAATAGGTTTTTCAGCTTTGAGGCGGGAAGACCACGGGGAAGGCAGGTCGCGGGCGTCAGCGAGGTCGGGAGATGAAGCAGCGCGCACACATTGGGAAGACGGTCGCCGAGAAGTCCATCGTCATCGAGGCAGGTCTCGTGCAACGCTTCGTGGACGCTTTGGAGGAAGACGCGCCCTTGTCGAAAGATCGGGCTTCGGCCCGGGCGGCGGGTCTTAACGAGGTGATGTTGCCCCACGTCGGTGCAGGGTCTCTCGGGGACTACGACGCGGTGACGACCCTCTTGGAGCTACGCCCGAAGCAGGTGCTGCACAGCCGAGAGACCATCGCCGTGCACCAGCCGTTGTGTGTGGGCGACGAGTTGTCCGTGACCACCACCATTCGCGACCTCTACGAGAAACAAGCCGGCGGGGGGAACCCGATGGGCTTTGTGGTGATCGACGTCGTCGGAACCACCAAGAAGGACCTGATCGCCTTCGAGGTGCAGAG